>NZ_JNNN01000051.1:0-122505 GCF_000735635.1 Massilia sp. LC238
TGCATCCGCATTCGGCGCTCGGCTACAAATCGCCGCGCATGTTTAGGAAAGAGCGACGCCGTCAGGCTCTGGAAACTGACGCTAACTAAGCATCAGGCTGTGTCCGGGAAAAGCGGGGCAAGATCAGTTTACAAGTGCAGGTAACCTGGCTTCAACTTGTGATGAGGATGTGTCTTCTATCTTCTGGTGCTCGTAACCGGAGATAGTAGTGACAACAGATAACCTGAGCCTGCCGGTAGGAAGGAAACGATACTGTGGAGTGGCTGCTTCGAAGTCCGGCTCCGACTGTGCGGACTGTGCCTTTCTCCGCGGCGACCTGGGAATGAGTTCCTGCGTAAGGTACTCCCTGATCCGTAGTACGTATTCCTGCGCATGCAGCATAATGCAGTTGCGTTCACCTGATCTGCCACGTGTTGTGCGGGAGGGGCCGGGAGGAAGGGCCGCACGCGTTTCAACGAATGTTGCGCCAGCGGCGACAACAGCATGAGCGAAAAGCTCTATCAACAGACAGGCGCGGTGAACCTCGCTTGGCGAAACGGTGACGTCTGCCCACGTCGTGCCGTACAGGGTAATTGCCCCGTTTACTGCTTTGCTTCTGCGTAGCTGTTTCACGGGCGTCAACGTCTCGAGATGAGGTTTTCTTGACACTTTCTCAGGTATGCGGGCAGCAGATTCGGACTCCGGATTGCTCTCCTTCCGCGCCCGTTCCTGTGCCACCCGCTGCTCGAGCGCCGGGTCGTCCTCCATGGTTGAACAGGTCCTCGTGTACCGCGGACTCACGCCGGAAGGCGGTAATACTGGACGTGCCGGCGCTTTGCCGTGAGCCAGCTTTGCCCAGTAGCCCCGCGGTGGGACAGGGACTTCGAGGGCAACACAAATTTTCCGCAACCCCACGTCGGAGATGGAATACCGTTTTGCCAGCTTGGTCATCGGTTCTTTCCAGACCGCTTCGAACAGCGCTTCCCGGTCAAAACTCATCTGCTTCGATGTCATAGGTATCTCCAGAGGTATGGGCGCCGGCAATGCACAGTCATGCTGTTCAGACCCGATGCGTCTGGCTGATCAGAGGATTCGTCGTCGCCCATGAAATGGAGAAGAGGAAAAGAGTCAAAACGCCCAGTCTACTCAGGCGGAACACAGACAGATTGACGTTCCGCACGGCACCACTGGACGATCTGAAGCCAACGCTTCGCTGAATATCCTGAGGAGAAAGGGTCTATTCCAACGGGTCGCCTGACGATTTGCTGCCGCGAGCGAACGTTTGGCAAATCACGCCCAAACAGCCAGCCGAGAATCAGATACTGACACTCGGCCAGATTATCTTACTCAACCCACCTTAGCTTTCCTATAATCGGTACACTGTTATTCCCATAAATTGTGCTCATGCCCAGCCAAGACGTCCTCGTTTCCTTTGACCTCCCTGTCGCTCCCCTTGAGTCGTTTGCTCTACCTGCGCATATCGATGGCTCGAACGGGAGCAACCGGGCGAGCGCCGGCACGCGCCAGATCCGGGCCGATAACGATATCGATGCGATCAAGGCTTGGCTGGCACGCTTCCTCGACAAACAAACCACTTTCGACAATTACCGCAAGGAGGCCGAGCGCCTCCTTCTATGGTCTACGCTAGAGTTGGGTAAGCCGCTTTCGTCACTTACCCACGAGGATTGGCTCGTGTATCAGCGATTCCTTCGTGATCCGAAACCCGCACGCCGCTGGCTTGCTGCCGAGGGACGCAAATATCCGCGGACGCATCCGGAATGGCGACCGTTCGCTGGTCCACTCTCGGCTTCGAGCCAGCGACAGGCAGCAGTGATCTTGAACGCCCTGTTTTCGTGGCTGGTCACCGCAGGCTACCTTGCCGGCAATCCGCTCGCTCTTTCACGTGAGCGTCGCCACCGGCCGGCACCGCGGGTAACGCGGTACCTGGATGACGAGATGTGGCGAGAAGTAAAAATGACGGTCGACGCACTGCCGCGGGAAACGCCGCGGGAACGTGAACACTATTTGCGGTTACGCTGGCTTGTCTCGCTGTGCTACGTCTGCGGTTTACGTATCTCTGAGATTACCGGCAACGGCATGGGCGGCTTTTTCCGGCGCCGAGACCGGGAAGGTGATGAGCGATGGTGGCTTGAGGTGCT
The DNA here is from genome assembly GCF_000735635.1 of Massilia sp. LC238. Taxonomy (NCBI): domain Bacteria; kingdom Pseudomonadati; phylum Pseudomonadota; class Betaproteobacteria; order Burkholderiales; family Oxalobacteraceae; genus Massilia; species Massilia sp. LC238. Next base: position 2,139 of record NZ_JNNN01000051.1, read on the forward strand.
CGGCAAAGGTGACAAGCTACGCATCGTACCGGCGACGGACGAGTTGATGGTGGAGTTGGCTCGTTACAGGCGTGAGCTAAAGCATCCGCCCTACCCTGTACCTGGTGAGGCGACCCCACTGCTTTTGCCGATTGGCGGTAAGCTACGACCGATGACTCGGGGCGCCATCCACGAGATTTTCAAGGATATTTTTGCCAAGACTGCAGATCGACTGCGCCAGCGCGGCCCCGAGTACGAAGCCGGTGCGTCGCACATGGAGCAGGCCTCAGCGCATTGGATGCGACACACGGCTGGTTCTCATATGGCCAACAACGACGTCGATCTCCGCCACGTGCGTGACAACCTCGGGCATGAGTCGATCAGTACGACTAACACATATTTGCATTCGTCAGACGACGCGCGCCACGCCGAGACTGAAGCGAAACACAAAATCGGATGGTAAGAGCATGGCGTCGAGCTAAGCATCCTTGCTCGGATCGCTGTCGACACGCTGCTCAGTTAGCTGAATCAGTTGGGACGGCGGCACCTGCAAGGCGACTGCGAGCTTGAAGAGTATGCGTACCGTCGGTTGCCGCTCACCGCGCTCGATCAAGCTGACGAATGTACGATCGATCTCTGCAGCGAGCGCGAGCTGTTCCTGTGTCAGACCTACATCCTTGCGAACCGCTCGCAGTACTTTTCCGAACGCTAAACCTGGATCCAAAAATCTCTCCCCTTATCTGGGAGAAATCATGTCCCTGCGGTATGATCTCGTCTTCGGACTATAGTCATCATTTAGGTAGCTAGGCCAATAGAGACTCTTAAGTTGAGTTCCGGCCTGTCAGCGTGGTGACACAAGGTCCCGTATCCCGCTCTAGCCGTACTAAAATGATTGAAGACCGTAAGCCCCTCGTATGCCTCCTCACCGACAATGAGACCCACAATACGCTTTGTCTGAGATACTGGGCGTTAAATTCCACAGGGAAGTGGAACGAGCCGTTCGATGCATTGCTTTCAGATTCTGGACTCAGCAAAGGGGAGATGATGAACATGCTGAGGTCGGCGTGTCGTGCATGCCTTCCCCACCTTCGCTGTGACATTTGCGAAAGTCCCTTCCAGGTTGGCACTCGCAGTGAATACTCGCCCCTGACGGGATCGCTCATCAAATCCGGGAGACGATCGCGCCCTCGGCTGTGTGCTTCCTGTGATGCCGCAGCGCTTGCTGCTAATCGTGAAGCGAACCCGTTTGCCGTACAACAGCATCGTGATCGCTTGATCGGAGCGCTGAAGCGGCTGCATGAACGGGCCGAGCCGGTCGACTATGCGAAGTTAGGTTATGTACAGTCATGTCTACTGTATGCAGCGCTCGTCGCCGCAAACGTTGGATCGGATGACCTCGAAATCCCACCGCTAGTGTCCCAGACAGAGCCGCTCGCGCCAACTGTAGAGCTGTCGGACGGTATCTATACCCGGCTTTACACAGACAGAATTCTTTTGCCAGCCCTCTCTTCGGATCGCCATGCTTTAAGCCTGAACGAACAAACCGGAGTCGTCACGTTCAGCGTCCGGACAGGGACCTGGAGGCTGGCTGATGACCTCACAGGACGATCCAGAGACGAGATTCTGTCGGTACTCTACCGGCGCCTTGAGCAACCTGATCCAAGGGCGGCGGAGGAGCTGTGGTACTTGGTGGCCGTAGAAGAATGCAAGAGATATTTCGTCAGTCAATGCGAAAGATACAGGTTTATTGACCCGGGAATCTATTCCTCAAAGGTAGCCGCCACCTTGCGAGATTATCTGGACCAATGTTCGATCGGACAGATGTGGAACATCATCTACTATGCTATCAAGAACCTTGCGGCGCTCGCGCAAGAGGGGACGTACACGAGGCAGCATATCTATAACATGATCCCAGGGAGTATCCGACGCTATGCAGACTACCGTCTTGCGAAGGACGAGCCGATCCGTCCTTGGCGCCGTCCGTCCCCAGCAACAGAATCATGGATGACCAGCATTCTTCTTGATAAGGTACTTAAAAGCGGCGATATCTCATTTGAAACCCTGACGGGACAAGATGTTGTTAGCTATGTCGAGCGCGTGCTTGTCGGCCTGCCGGATGCTGCGCAACGTGATTCTTTGCGGACTGACGGTACCTAACTGAATAAAATTTCGCATTAGCGCTCCCCTGCCGTCAGGTCGTTGCCGCTGCTTATCGCACAATCGATGCCAACCGCGCTTGATGCCTTGCTCGATGTTCCCGACCTCGTGGCAAAGTGTAGGCAGCAGCTGGGTGTGGCATTGGGCTGCGAAGGTAAATGACAGCCGGCTGTCCACGGACATCCGATCCAGTCACGGCCCAGTACGTGTCGTAGCGCACCGGTTGCAACGACCGGGTCCAGTGGGTAGTACCTTTGGCATGGTTGTCCAGCGCATCGGTAAGCCGCTCACGGAAGCTTTCCAAACAGGCGTTGGCAAAGATGTGATCAACTACCCAAAGCTGCGTTTGGCGAGGCCAATGACTCGGACATGGTGGGGGACGGCACGAAACCCAACCAATCAAACCGTGCAATTCGCGGCGCGGTGCGCCGAACAGGTAACGTGGCGTTCCACATCCTTCCCAAGCCATCCGCCACCTAAGGTAGCCCTCCGCAACCGGGCAGAAGCTTGCGGTAGTTTCCTCGTCCATCCGCCACCATAAATGGCGTGCCGCGGCGATGACGCACCTCTTGTGACGCCGAATGACATGCTTCCAAAGATGGCGTCTGACCGATTGGTATACGTTGGTAACCGACCGGAGCTCGGCGTCACCAAGCGGTTCGCCAACAGAGTCAATGTTACCCGCGCGTTCGGTCCGATTCACCCAAGACGGGTGTCGTAGCGCAGGATCTTCATCGTCGGGGCTGACTAGCGCTGGCATGCCTCGTTCCGCGAGTTCCAAGGATTCCATCGACAGTGTCGCTTGGGCCTCTGCCTTGGCAAATCGGAGATGATCGATTACTTGGGACACAAATCCAATATAACGAGACATCCGGCCGTCGGCGCTAGGCTTCGAGAAGATCAGTTCACCTTGCCCGTATTGCTGAACGCGGCGTTCCATCTCCGTCTTTGCAAGCAATGATTCCTCCTCAAGCTGAAGGAATGCCATTGTTTCGGCGAGTACTTTGCGGTCATACGGGCGTGGCAACAAGACATTCGCGTGCGCGTCGCGCAATCCGGGCGCCATGTCCTCCTTGCAATGAGGGCAACAGAACGGACTATCCAGCAGATCTTGGCGTAACCGATATGGGATCGTCTGGCCGCACCAGCGGCAATACGTCCGCAAAGCCTTCTGATGAATAGGACACGCGGAAACAACAACCATCTGAAAAATAGGCGTGTGAAATCCGCGGGCCATGCATAGTTCGCACCAGCGTAAGTGTTCGCTCGATTTGGCGCCACTTTTAGGCAATAGCTCAAAAAGGAATGAGGCACGGATCTCTTTCGGCGTAATTCTGAAGGCCTCGGCCATTATTTCGATATCAAAAAGCCTTGCGTCGCGCAGGTCCACATTGGGGGAGGCACAAGTTTCGCTCTTTTTCCCACATTTCTTGCTGATAAACGCTTTGGCAATCTCTTTGCCGGAAACTGCGTTTAGTAAGCCGAACTTGAGAATTAGCCCGTATGCAGAGCACATACCGGTGTACCACTTGTCACGCCAACACCAGCTGATCTCGGGCGGGCGAGCGGAATCAAGGACGATCCGGACGGTCATTCGATTTCCACGAGGTCCGCTGACGGATGGCCTTGGTAGAGCTCCTCTTGCGCCGCGACATAGCTGGCATCGAGCACAGCCTGGTCCCAGATCTCGGGCGTAAAAGCAAACGTCGTCGAATCCAGGTGCGTCTGCTCAGAAAACGCAATCTCAACGGCATAGGCGAAGTACTGCATAGGGACCTCCATGTCAAACTGGAAGCCCGCGTTGCGATGCGCTCTGTGAAAGGCCGCCCAAAGCTGCCCTGCATGGTCGACTAGCCGAAGCCCGGCGGACCAAGCCGTGGGAAAGAAAAAGCGCGTATAAGTCCAGCAACTTCCTAGCGGGTACTCAGCTTCATCATAGGCCTGTAGGCACGTCGCAAAATCGTCTGCCGAGCGCAGCCCATCAAATCGCATTTCCGTGATCATGAATCGCAACACGACCTGTGTTTGGCCGCTTTGTCGAAGTGCGCTCTTAACGTTAAGCAGCTGAGGTTGCCCAACCGACAGGGTCAGCATTCTGATCCCCTTACGCTCGAGGTCGTCGTGTACATCACGCAGCCACTCGTATTCGATGACGTCGAGTCGCTGCGCTTCGTCGGCAAAGAACACCACCCAGTTATAGCCAGAGCCATCTACCATCTCACAAATTTTTTCGATTAGGCGCCGGCGTTTCTTGGGGTTTGTCCCGCTCAGGTGCCTATGCCCAGCGGCAGCGAGCAAGTTAGTAAAAAATGCATCTTCGGATGGGGTTTTCTTCTTCTCGCAGCCAAAGCTGATGAATACGGATTTTGGAAAATCCGCACGCAGAGTACTGATAACGTACCGAATACTGTAGGTTTTACCAAACCGGGGGAAGCCATAGATAAGCGCGCCAGGAGTCCTCAGCCGGATCAGTTTTTTGACCCGCTCGACCAAAGCGTCGATCGTTGGGGTGGGCACAATGTACGTCTTTAACGTCATCGGGTGCTCGTCGAAGCTTACTGGACGGATTTCGTTGTTCACCCAACGCTCCTAAAAGGTGACGGTACGGCGAATTTTCAATACACGCGGCTGGGCTGTGGGAACCTCGTCCGGGATAACAGGATCAGGTGCTGGAGGAGGAGTCACATCTGTGGCCGACGTAGAGGCGGAACTAGAATCGATCGCCGGCGGAGCGACCGGCACAGCCGAGCCATCACTTGCCGAGGTCACAGCGGCTATAGAGTGGTCAACCAACTTCGGTTCTATGGAATTGACTAAGCTACCGTTGACATGTGCCTGAGCTAGTGCATTTGCAGCACGCTTGTTCGTGCGCGCTTCACTCCACCTCTTTTTTTCCCAGGCCTCGATGGGGTCCATGCCGTCCTTAACAATTAGCTTACCTTCCGCGATCTCTCGGAAGATCTGCTGCCTGAGACGCAAGGAATGCGGCGTCGCATTCCACGGCCGGGCAGCTGTCAGGATTCCTAATTCTGTTCCGTCCTCGAAAAACGCTTTGACGGTCCGAATGTCGCGCACGTCATAATAAATGCGGATCTTTTTGTTAATAAGCCCTGCGTTTCCGCCTAACTCCTTGCTGGTATACCGGACGTTAGAGAAATTGATATGGGGCCGAGTCCCGGTCTTTAGGGAGCCTTTCACCGGGACCACCCGCGCTTCCTGAAGCATGCAAAGATTAGACCGGAGGAAGCGCGGCAGGCTACGGAGGTAACATGGCTTTCGGCGCAACCAGTGGCGTAGCGCTGCCAATGGAGTAATACCCAAGAGTCCGCCGTGCTCCCGCCCGTTATAGTTGGCTATCACCACCTCAATAAGCTGCTCCAGCTCTTCATAGTCGATCAGTAGTGAAATATCGCCGCCAGGGTCGCCAAGCACCTTCTCAATGGCATCGGGATCATTTCCAAGCGTTCCTGGAAAACGATGAGCAAAATGTAGTGAGAGCAGCTGAAAGAATCGCTCAATGAACGGCCTCGCATCTGGCTCGCCCGCAGGACCATTCTCGGTCCAACAGCCGACGATCTGGGTCAGGCGCTCAAGGGTCGCAGCTGCCAAGTGCGACTTTGCGCCGTCGAAGCGGAACCAATCCCAGCATGCATACGCTGTCTCGGGAAAAACGGATGAAGGAAATCCCCCTCCTTCGTCAATTGCCAAGTCCGGGATAGTGTAATTACGTGGAGCAAAAGGCGTCAGCGCCGATTGCAGTGCGGCGGCGACGTCATCTTTGTTATATTCCTTACCAAAAGCAAGGGAATAGCCAAGCACGGCACGTGTTTGTACATCGAGAAGAACAAGTATCCAGATGCGATGAAGCTCGATAGTCCTCTCAAAGCCGAGTGGATCCTTGAGCTTGATGGTAAGTCGCAGATCCAGCTTATGCCCGTCGAATTCGACTACCTGAAACGGCCGGGTGGCGGCGGGCGCCTGTTCCTCGTCGCTCGGCGCCGCGCCGGCGCGCTTCCCGCCGGCGTCAATAACCGCATTTGAAAACCGTTTTTCTGTCACTTTCTTCAGGTAAGTCTGCAAAGTACGAAACCCCCGTCGCCGCTCAGTAAATGGATATTCGTCGGACTTGATCTTCTCAGCTCGGCAGGCTTTGATAAATTCCTCGTGGATCGCCAATAGTGGTTTTCGAACCTGCCGTACCCTCTTCCGTCCCTTGATTGGCCGCACGCGGTCTTTGGCCAGCTTTACCAATAATTTTTCGACTGCAGGATGCTCCCGGAGAAGCTGTGCGAACGCGCCAGCACACCCACTGTATCCCTCTCGATCACCGTGGACTCGTTGTCGCCGTTCATAATCAGCAAGACGTTCGTACGGAATCGCGGCGCGAAAACCATAAAGTCGCCCATCCATATGCTTTTGCCAGCATTTTTCGACCAGCCGATACAGCGTCGAGCGTGAGACACCTGTCCGCGCCAAAATCGCGCTAACGGGTATGTGTTGCTCTTCAATGAAACCTTTTATCGCCTCGCAGCGCGCCATGAAGGGAGCCCGATCCTTCTCGTCCAAAGCAGACGGGTCGACGCTCGGCCAAGTCTGCAGGTCCGAAAGGGACTCTGGAATCGAGCCGCGATTGAAACGCAATTTGCCGTGAACGTAATCTCTCATGCCGCCGCGAACATCATTGAGGAACTGAGCGGCGCATGCTCAAGTTCTGGACAAAGCACGAGCCCTCGGTGTAGCAGAGAAAACAGGGCAACGCGAGCGAGGACCGGGTCCTGATCTTCGAAATCTTGCTCGATTTGCCAAAGGGAGGTCGTATCCTGGGTTGCTTTGCGGACCTCTTCAGTGAGCTTCACAGGCACGTAACGGAAGAAGGCGGAAAGATCCCGAATGATCGAGCCCCAATTCTCTAGCAGCACTTTGCGGGACATGAGTTCCGCCGGGTCGACGAGTATGACTGCCGTACGGCTCGCGTCGATCCATGACTGCACCTTTGGCGGCAGGCTTCGGCTTCCGCCTTCCTCCAGTTCAGATTGTTTCAGCAGAATGACGAAACCGTCAGTACCTTGTCTTCGAACCCAGAAATCGACTGCACGACTTGTTTCAGGTATTACAAGTGGCCTCTCGCAATACGCATCGACGCCAGGGTCGGCTTGGAGCGTTGTCCACAGCAACAAAGCCGGTTGGCCGAAAATGCTGATTGCACGATTGATCTTCGGACCGAACACATCGTAACGTCGGGCTTTCGAGTTCCGAGCGTTACTTGCTGGGCGTTCAAAACGCAAAGACTGTGCCATGATTAACCTTTCGGTGACGAGGCAGAGCCCACTCGCCGTGACAGCAAGGCGCCTTCCCTCACCGAACTCCTCAAAGCAATATAGGTCATGCAGCGCCCGCTGTGATTGATCTTTTAATATCTTAATGGAAATTCAACAACTCGTCGACATGATGCCGATCTCGAAGTAAGTTTGGTACACTTCAGAGAAATTTCGCTGTGTATTCAGCAGCTTACCCTTAAGATCTGGCCTGTCGACTAGTCAATTCGCACAGAAGCTCATGCAGCCTGCGCTCCCATTGGCGAGTTTCAAAATTACTTCATTTTATAATGAAGTAATTTTGAGACAGGCGAAAAAAAACCACTGATAAATCAGTGCCTTGCATCTCTACGGGCTTACCACTTTTACTTCACTGGACGGCCGAAGGCGCTCTCACCCACTGAAGGCCGCCACCAGCGCATCGACGAAAAAAAGCCGCGGACTCGCGCCCGCGGCTTTCATCACACAAGGGATCCAGAACTTAGAACTTGTGGTTGTACTCGACCGTGAAGCGCGCATAACGCGGCGTCTGGGTCGACAGGACGCGGCCGTAGCTGTCCAGCAGCGTCTGGGTCGAGCCGTTGTTCAGCATTTCCGAGACCGACTGCACGGTCTGGCGGTTGGCGACGTTGAACACGTCGACCTTTGCCGTCAGGCCCGGCAGGAAGGCCGGCATGTAGGCCAGGTTCACGTCCAGGCGCGTGGTCCATGGCAGACGGCCTTCCGAGCCGCGCGGCGCCGGGCGGCCGAAGCACGTCGCGTAGTACGAGCCATAGCTGTGGGCGGCCGGCACGCTCGGGTCGGCGCCGAGGCAGTTCTTCGGACGGCCAGACTGGGCCAGCAGGTTGCCGCCGACCATCCACTCAGGCGTGACCTGGTAGAAGCCGAAGGCCTTCAGCTGGTGCCGGCGGTCGTTCGGCAGCGGGCCGTACTTGCCGCGCATCAGTTCAGGCTTGTCCCAGCTGATGGTGTGCGATACGTCGAGCTGACCGATGTCGGACTGGGTCTGGCCTTCGGTATTGCCCTCGTTCTTTGACCAGGTGTAGTTCACGCGGCCGTACCAGCCATTGCGGAACGGATGCTCGAGGAACAGGTCGATCGCCTTGTAGGTGCGCTTGGCGTCGTCGAAGCCCAGGTCCGCCTTGCTCAGCTTGACTTCCGTCAGGTTGGTGCCGGTGTTAGCGAAGTCGACCAGGAAGGTGTTGTCCTCGCCCGGGTTGAAGGCTGCGCAGCCGAAACCGGTCCACTTGCTGGTGTTGACGGACGGGTTGCGCGCCAGCCAGGCCTTGAACGGACGGTCATCGCACATGTCGTCGATGGTCGAGCGCAGGGTGCGGTAGGTCGCGCGGGCGCCGAAGGTCATGTCACGCGACAGCGCGCGCTCGAAACCGAGCGTGATCTCGTCCTGGTAGGTCGGCTCCAGGCTGGTGGCGGCAACGGTACTCGGGTGCTTGAACTGGAAGTACTCGTTGTTGGTCGAGAACGGTGCCGGCGCCAGCGGCACCAGGCCCTGCGGAGCGCCGGTGGTCGGATCGACCCCAGTGTAGGTAAAGGACTGCGTGGTGAACAGCGAACGCGAGGCACCGCGCACCGAGATGTTGGTCGGCACCTGCACGAAGTAGCGGCCGGCGGTACCGAAAACCTTGAGCGAGGAGTCGCCGTTCACGTCCCAGGACGCAGCAAAGCGCGGCGCGATCTGGTCCTTGATGTCCATGAACTTCTGCTTGTCGCCGTTGCGGTTCTCGAACTGTTCGTTACGCACGCCGACGGTCAGCAGCAGGTCCTTGGTGACCTGCCAGCGGTCCTCGAGGTATTGCGCGGACTGGTCCGAGTAGGCGTCGGTGATCGAGGTGAACTTGGTCTCGGTCACGTAGTAGCCCTGCAGGCCATAACCTCCCCCGCTGGCCGGCGCGACCACCACGTTCTGCAGTGGGATCGGAGTGGTCGGCGATTGCGCGCTGCGCGAATAGGTCCACAGGCCGCCACCGGCGCGGAACACGCCCGCGTCTTCGGAGCTCAGCCTGTTCTCGTCGATACCTGCGCGCAGCGTGTGGTTGCCGAGACGGTACTCGATGTCCAGGCGCGCGGACTCGACCGTGTCACGGCCGCCGGTGACCGGCACGTTGCCGCTGACCGGATTCGGGTTCGGATACGACAGGCCAGGCACGCGGGCGGCCGGCGTGGACGACACCTGGTACACATTCGGGTTGACGCCCGGATAGGTGCCGTAGGTATTCTCGTGCTTGGTCGTCGATTTGCCGTACAGGGCCAGCACCGTCAGATTGTCGGTGATGTTGCCGGTGTACTTGGCGATGTTGACGATGCCGCCGACCGGGGTCTCGCCCGAGAAGTTCTTGTAGTGCTCGCTCGCGCCGATGACGCCGTTGCGGGCGCCGGTGGCATAGTTGTAGCCAGACAGGTACTTGTCCTTCTTCGAGGTGTCGCCGAAACCGGTGTACTCGAGGCGGTGGTTGTCGTTGATGTTCCAGTCGAGCTTGACCAGGTAGCGGGTGGTGTCGGTTTCCGACTCTTCCCAGCCGCGGCCGGCGGCCGAGGTGCTGGTGCGCAGGCCGGTAATGGCATTCGTGCCCGAGAAATCGGTGCGCGATTGCTCCAGCGAACCGAAGAAGAACAGCTTGTCCTGGATCAGCGGGCCGCCGACGTTCACGCCGACCAGCTTGCGGTCGGTCTCGTTGGTCGAGCGGCGGCGGTACAGGGTGCCGTCGGTGGCGGCAGTGTTGCTGGCACCAAGGACCGGGTAGTAGATGTCGTCCTGGCTGGCCGACAGGTTCTTCGGATCCCACTGGACGATGCCGCCCACTTCCCAGCGGTTGGTGCCGCTCTTGGTGGTGATGTTGGCGACGCCGCCGACCGAACGGCCGAATTCCGCGCCGAAGCCGCCGGTCAGGATCTGGGCCTGGCCGATTGCGCCGTACGGCAGTTCCATGTAGCCCAGCTGGGTCAGTGGGTTGGTGACCGGGAAGCCGTTCACGTAGTACGAGTTTTCCGACACCGCGCCGCCGCCGAAGCTGTTGGCGCCGTTCGGGTAGCGGCTGTCGCCCTGGGTGGTGTTCGGCGCGATCAGGATGATCGACTCGACGTTACGCGCGATAGGCAGCTTTTCCAGCTGGCTGGCAGTAAAGATGGCGCCGTTGTTGGTGTTGGTCACGTCGATTGCGCGACGGCGGCCGACGACCTGCACCTGCTGGGTTGCGAAGACGGCTTCCGCGCCCTGGCCGATCAGCACTTCGACTTCGCGGCGTTCGACGACGCTGCCGTTGCGCACCAGCTGGACCGAGTAGCGGCCCGGCGGCAGCGAGGTGGCCAGGAAGCGGCCGCTGCCATCCACGGATACGGTACGGCGCAGCTTGGTGTCGAGGTTCTCGACCACGACGGTCGCGCCGGCCGGGCTTTCCACAGCGCCGTAGACGTTACCGGTCGTGTTCGATTGGGCCAGTACCGTCGAACTCATGCCCAGCGTCAGTGCGGTCGCTCCGAATGCGAGAGCGAGCGAACGAGCCAGTTTCGTTTTTACTGCCATGAACTTTCTCCTATCGTTTGTGAACCTGCCGCCGAGTCAGGGACAGGCTGGACTCCTCCTTCAGCCAGTTGCAGCCGGTAGGTCTGCTTGGACTAAGAAAGATTTAACGATTGTATTTAGTAAATACTTGACGGCGATGCATGTCCTTAGAAAATAGATTTTCCAATTCATGCATACCTGGCAGGATGTCTCAGGCAGCGTTCGGCAGATGGGCGGAAGATATGCGCGCGTTCGATGCTGTTCCGTACACGTTGAGCAATGGCGTTCTTATTAACTTTTTAGTCAGCTATGTAAAGATGTTGTATGGCCACAACTAAACGACTTGCCGGCAGCGGAACCGGCGCACAGGCTCTGTCTTATGGCAGAGCTGCAGAAGCTGTCCGGGCCGCTCAAGCAGCCGGCAAGGCTGCAGCGCAGGCCCGGATTCGGCGTGCTCAAGCGCGCGGATGATCGCTGCGCCAGAGGATCGCCGATGCATCGTCCGCCTGCTTCACCAAGGCCGGCCCGGTAGCCCGCGTCGCGGCTTCGTTGTCTCGCAATTGCGCAAGTGCGGCCGGCAAGCCGTGCTCCATGCACAGACGGAACAGGCTGTGCGGCGTGTGCAGCGCGTAGGTGTCCACCAGGCGGTAGAAGCCGTCGCTCATGACCAGGATGGCCGACCCGGCCGGCGCCTCGAACGTGGACGTGCGTGCGCCGAAGGCGCCGTTTGGCCGCAGGCACAGTGAATTGGTGTTGGCCACGGAGTTCTGGAACTCGCGGCGGGCGCGCAGCATCGGTGTCAAGCGGGCCTGCCTGGCCATGGCGTCATGGATGCCTTCGCGCCTGAGTTTCTCGATCTCGGTGCGCAGGATGGCTTCCTGCGGATTGACGAAGGGATCCAGGTCCAGCACCTCGCCGTCAGGCCGGCGCAGCAGGATCTTGCAGTCGCCCAGGCAGAACAGCTCCAGCCGGTGGCCATCGCCATGTCGATGCGCGCGCACCCAGCTCAGTGCCGCGATCGGCCAGGCGTACAGCGGCACCTCCTTGCCGGCGCAGCGTGCAAGAAATTCCCGATGGACCTGCTCGACGGCGGCGTGCGCGGCCTCGCGCTGACCGAGTCCGGCATCGATGGCCGGGCCGAGCGCAGCCGCGAACCGGGTGACGAACCAGACCACGTCGCCTTCGTCCGGCGCGACGTAGTCGCGGTCGGCGACCGAGGTGCCGCCGTCGATGACGACGAGTTCGGTCCTTGCGGGCGTCCGAAAGCTGCCGGCCCAGTCCTCGTTGTGGCCCGGCTGTGCGCCGTCGGAGATTGAATCGATGTGCATGAACATGGTGTGAAACTGCTTGATGAGTGGCCGGTCGAACCGAACTCGACATTATATATGCTAATGTCGAGTGAGATTTGGCATGAACATTCCTCATGCAGGATCTGGTTGGAATGGTTTTGCTATTTATCAAACCGCCTGCAGTCTGCAGGGGCTGGTCCGGCCCGCGCACGAATGCGTCCGGCCGTTTGCACCCCTGCCCCACGTGGGTAAAAATGCAGTTATGCGAACTGATCACTCGAAAGGACGAGCATGGGCATCACCGTGAAGAATACGACGCCGGATACGGCCAAGGTCACCCTGGTCGGCGAAATGATGGACGGGAGCTTCGACGCCAAGGTCATGGCGGAGACCGATGTGCCCTACACCAAGTACTGGGACAACGAGCTCGAGCAGCGCATCGTCTACTTGCACCCCGACCCGGAGCAACTGAAGGCGATCGTCGCCGCCCTGAACGAGGGCCGCCTGTCGCTCGACGCCCTGCAGGATTTCGGCAGCTCGGCCGGCGGGGAATCCGAACTGCCGATCTGAAGCCACCCTCCCCGGCTGCGGCTCAGGGAACCAGCTTGGCGCCCGAACCGATGATCTCGTCGTGGCGTTCGTGGTCGCGCTTGTGCAGGTAGGCGGCGGTGGTCGCGATGTTGGCATGGCCGGCCGTGTCCTGCAGCGTCTTGAGCTGCACGCCGCTGTTGGCGTGGTTGGTCAGCATGCTGTGGCGCAGCCAGTGGGTCGAGGCCTGGCGCAGCGTGGCCGCGCTGTCGGCGTCGCCCTGCGCCAGCGCGCGGTCGGCGGCTGCCGCGAACACGGCTTTCAGTGCTTCGGAGGCCGCTTCGTCGGTGATGCGCACCGCTTCTTCCCTGCGGCTGGACAGCACCAGCGGCGTGCGGTCGGCGCGGCTCGCCTGCGGCAGCAGGCCGAAGGCCTGGCGGTAGTCGCGGTAGGCGGCCAGCATCGCCGGCGGCACCGGCAGGCGGCGCGGCTTGGCGCCCTTCCCCATCACGTCCAGCCACCAGCGCCCGTCGCCCTCGCTGTAGATGGCGCCCATATGGGCGCCGACGATCTCGTTCAGGCGCGCCCCGGTCTGGGCAAACGCGACCAGCAGGAAGCGGTCGCGCTCGCGCTGGCGCAGGCTGGCCGGCGTATCGGCCACGCGCGCCGCGACGGCGTCCAGCGCATGCGCGATCGCCTGTGGCGTCAGGTAGCGGGTGATGCGGCTGCCGTGGGCGGCGCGCACGTTGCGCACCAGCCGGGCCGGATTGCGCCGCAGGTAGCCGGTCTGCTCGGCATAGCCCAGCAGGCCCTTCACGGCGATCATGGCCTGGCGGCGGCTGGCATCCGACAGCGGGCCGGAAAACGGCCGGTAGCGCGGATCGTTGCGCGGCCACTTGGTGGTGGAGATCCATTCCGGCGGCGGGTTGCGGATGAATTCCTTGTAAGTGTTCAGGTCCGCCACCGTCAGCTGCCGGAAGGTCTTGCGCGCCTCTTCGCGGCACCAGGTGAGGAAGCGGTACAGCTCCTTCTGGGTGTTGGCGATGGATTTCGGGCTCAGCTCTCCCTGGCCGATGTATTCGCGCGCCAGCTCGGCATCGCTGCGCGCATCGGTCACCGGCTCGTCCCCGACGCCGCGGAACACGGCGCCACGCGCGCTGGCCGCCAGCCGCAGGGGCGAGTCTTCGGGAAGCGGGTCGAGGTCGATCGGGAGGAAGCTGGGCATGTTGAATTGATACTGTGTTTTTATACAGTATAGCATCCGGTGGCCGGGCCACCAAGTGTGCGGCTGAGGCATAATGCGGGTTTGTTCCCCTCGATCCTGGAGTCACCATGTTCCTGCGTTTCATTCGCCAAGCCGGCGCCGCCACCCTCCTCGCCCTGCCGCTCGCCGCCAGTGCCGCGCAACCCGTGATCGAGGTGTACAAGACCGAGTACTGCGGCTGCTGCAAGGAGTGGATCAAGCACCTCGAAGCGAACGGCTTCCAGGTCAAGGCCCAGAACGTCGCCAATCCGTCCGACTACCGCGAGAAGTTCGGCATCCCGGCCGAATACGGCTCCTGCCACACCGGTCGCGTGGGCGGCTATGCGGTGGAGGGCCACGTGCCGGCGGCCGACATCAAGCGCATGCTGGCGGAAAAGCCCAAGGCGCGCGGCCTGGCGGTGCCGGGCATGCCGATGGGTTCACCCGGCATGGAAGGCGCGCGCAAGGATCCCTACGAGGTGCTGCTGGTGAAAGATGGCGGCAAGACCAGCGTCTACAAGCGCTACGAGTAACGATGCCCGCGCCGGCCCTGCGGCGTCATTGGCATAATGGGCTACCAGCATCGAGGAGCCCGATATGAGCAACCAACCGCAGAACGACCCATCGACGACACTCGGCGTCGGCGGCACGACCAGCGACCAGCAAGGCGCGACGCCCAGCCACGAGACCCAGCAGGAAACCGGCGGTAGCGGCGGCGACGGCTTGAGCCGCAACCAGTCCGGCGAGACCACCAATGCGCCGAGCGGCGCCCCGGCCACAAGCGGGCACGTCGAGGCCGAAGGCAGCGCCATGACCAACATCGGGCGCGGTCCGCAGGACACCCGTCCGAACCAGGCCAGCCCCACCGGCCTCGGCCTCGGCACGCCGGAAACCGGCGGCAACCAGAGCGAGGCCGACCTGCCGCCCACGCGCTAGGCCGTTTCCCGCGCCGGCACCATCGACGCCGCCGCATTGCGCGCGGCGAGCTTGCGCCACCAGATCCAGGACACGATCGCATTGACCCAGAAGCCGGCGTACAGCAGCGCCGTCAGGTGCAGTCCCCGGCTGGCGTAGAGCGGCACGGCGATGCTGTTTACCAGCAGCCAGACCGGCCAGTTCTCGATGCGCCGCCCCATCATGAGGAGCTGGGCGATCACGCTGAACACCAGAACGGCGGAATCGACGAATGGCGCGTAGGCGTTCGTGTAGTGGTGCAGCAGCGCGCCATAAGCGGCTGTGGCGGCGACACCCGCCGGCAGCATCCACAGCAGCGTGCGGATGCCCGCATGGGTCACCGGCAGTGGCGCCCCTGCCCGACCGCGCAGCCAGCGCCACCAGCCGAGCAGGCTGGTCCCCACAAAAAACACCTGCAGCACGACGTCGGCGTACAGCCTGTGCTGCGCGAACAGGACGCCGAACAGCGTGCAGCCGATGATCCCGGTCCACCAGGTATGCACGCTGTTGCGTCCGGCGAGCACGATCGCCACCGCGGTAAAGGCATTCGCCCCGATCTCGAGCGGGCTCAATGCGCCGCCCCGTGCCGCAAGTCTCGCCCCATGGATGGCTCCCCAAGAAATGATGAGCACTATAAGCGAGCCGGCCGGGGTCGGCAAGGGTACTTACATGCGGATGGTCCCGTGGTCGGCGTCGACGTCCGGCGTGGTGCCGGTCACGGCCGCCTTGGCCATGGCGAACATGCGCACCATCTTGCTGTCGTTCGCATCCCAGTATTCGGCGGCGTGCGGCAGCACCCGCACCAGCACGACGTGCTCGTCCTCGGGCCCGGCCGGGAACCAGGCCTGCACCATGGGGTTCCACAGGGCGTGGATCCGCGTGCGGTCGACCACGCGCTCGGCGTGGCCGCTGACTGAGACCCAGGTGCTGTTGTCGGGATCGGCGAAGCTGACGTTCACCTCCGGCTCGTGGGCGATGTTGTCCCACAGCTCGGTCGTGGTGCGGGTGTAGAACCACAGGGCGCCTTCGCCGTCGACCTGCTGGTTGGTCATCGGCTGGCTGACCAGGTGGCCGTTCTGGTCACGGGTCGTGAACATGGCGAAGCGCATCGAGCCGATCTTCTCGGACAGCGCGGCCGCGTGCGCCTGGGCGTGTTGAGCTGACATGGCAATCCTTTCATTAGGTGGAAAGGCGATCCTAGCGCCGCTTCAAAGGCCCATCCGTGCGTCCGCGTACAGTGTCCCGCCCTTGACCCACCGGCCCCTCCCTGACGCGAGCTGGCCAAATCGACTATAGTGATGCTTCTGTACAAACCTGACATCACCATGAAATTTGACGTCGCTATTGTCGGCAGCGGTCTGGCCGGCCTGTCGGTGGCCCTGCACCTGGCGCAAACGCGCAAGGTTGCGATCATCTCCAAACGCGCCCTCCTCGACGGCGCCAGCAACTGGGCCCAGGGCGGCATCGCCGCGGTGCTCGATTCCAGCGACAGCCACGACCAGCACATCGCCGATACCCTGATCGCAGGCGCCGGCCTGTGCGAGGAAGCGGCGACCCGCTACATCGTCGAGAACGGCCGCGCGGCGATCGAATGGCTGATCGAGCAAGGCGTGCCCTTCACCCGCGACGAATCAGCGGAACTCGGTTTCCACCTGACCCGCGAGGGCGGCCACAGCCAGCGCCGCATCATCCACGCGGCCGACGCCACCGGCCATGCGGTGCAGGTGACGCTGGAGCAGAAAGTGCGCGCGCACCCGAACATCGCCTTGTTCGAGCACCACTGTGCGATCGACGTTATCACCTCGGACAAGCTGACCGGCAAGGGCGTGCACGGGGGCGCCCCGCACCTGGTGGGCCAACCGCGCTGCTATGGCCTGTACGTACAGGACGAGCAAAGCGGCGAGGTGCTCGCCTTCGAAGCCGAGCACACGGTGCTGGCCACCGGCGGCGCCGGCAAGGTCTACCTGTACACGACGAATCCCGACACCGCCACCGGCGACGGCATCGCCATGGCCTGGCGTGCGGGCTGCCGGGTGTCGAACATGGAATTCATCCAGTTCCACCCGACCTGCCTGTACCACCCGTATGCCAAATCCTTCCTGATCACGGAAGCGATCCGCGGCGAAGGCGGCCTGCTCAAGCTGCCGCCCGAAGCCGGCGCCGCGGCCGGGACGCGCTTCATGCCGGCCCACGACGAGCGCGGCGAGCTGGCCCCGCGCGACGTGGTGGCGCGCGCGATCGACTTCGAGATGAAAAAGCGCGGCCTGGATTACGTCCACCTCGACATCAGCCACCAGGACCCGGAATTCCTCAAGGAGCACTTCCCGACCATCCATGCCCGCTGCCTGGAACTGGGCATCGACATCACCAAGGAGCCGATTCCGGTGGTGCCGGCGGTGCACTTCACCTGCGGCGGCATCGTCACCGACCTGGCCGGCCGCACCGACATCCCCGGCCTGTACGCGGTCGGCGAGACCGCCTGCACCGGGCTGCACGGCGCGAATCGCCTGGCCAGCAACTCGCTGCTCGAGTGCGTGGTGATCGGACGCGCATGCGCGCACCAGATCGCGGCCGCGCCGAAGATCGAGAACCCGGTGCTGCCGCCCTGGGACGAGTCGCGCGTGACCAATGCCGATGAAGAGGTGGTCATCGCCCACAACTGGGACGAGCTGCGCCGCTTCATGTGGAACTACGTCGGCATCGTGCGCACCACCAAGCGCCTCGAACGGGCCCAGCACCGCATCAAGCTGCTCAAGGAAGAGATCGACGAGTACTACCGCAACTTCCGCATTACACACGACCTGCTGGAGCTGCGCAACCTGGTCGAGGTGGCGTCGCTGATCGTCAACAGCGCACTCTCGCGCCACGAAAGCCGCGGCCTGCATTATTCTCGGGACTTCCCCGACACCCTGCCGAAGGCCCTGCCGAGCGTGCTGACGCCGGAACGCCGTTGAGCTTCACAAGGCTGGCCCGCGGCTGCGGGCAGTCCACCATGCCATGAATCGCCCCACCCTCACGCCCTCCACCATTCTGCTCCTGACCGTTCCCCCGGTGCTGTGGGCGGGTAATGCCATCGTCGGGCGCCTGGTGCGCGACGCGGTGCCGCCGATGACGCTCAACCTGATCCGCTGGACGATCGCGCTGGCGGTGCTGGTGCCGCTCGGGCGGGCGGCGCTCAGGCACGGCAGCGGCGTGCTGGCCAACTGGCGCCGCTACGCCATGCTCGGCCTGCTGGGCGTGGGCCTGTACAACTCGCTGCAATACCTGGCCCTGCAAAGTTCCACGCCGATCAACGTGACCCTGGTGGCTTCAGGCGTGCCGATCTGGATGCTGCTGGTCGGCCGGCTGTTCTACGGGGTGCCGGTCAAGCGCAAGCAGATCGTCGGTGCGATCCTGTCGATCGCGGGCGTGCTGGTGGTGCTGTGCCGCGGCGACATCCACGGCCTGCTGCAGCTGCGGCTCGTGATCGGCGACCTGTACATGATCCTGGCCACCATCGCCTGGTCTTTCTACAGCTGGATGCTGATGCAGCAGAAGGACGTGCCGGGCCTGCGCGCCGACTGGGCGGCGTTTCTTCTCGCCCAGGTCGGCTATGGCGTGCTGTGGTCGGCTGCGCTGGCGGGCGGGGAATGGGCTTTGCGCGACGTCGCTATCAGCTGGAGCTGGCCGCTGGCGGCTGCCCTGCTCTACGTGGCGATCGGCCCGGCGATCCTGGCGATGCGCTGCTGGGGTGCGGGCGTGCAGCGTGCCGGGCCGAGCATCGGCGCCTTCTTCATCAACCTGACGCCGCTGTTCACGGCCCTGCTGTCCTCGGCATTTCTCGGCGAGCCGCCGCACCTCTACCACGTGCTGGCCTTCGGCATGATCGTGGGCGGCATCGCGGTCTCGGCACGCTAGGCTGCGCCTTGCGAAAACGGGATGGCGCATCCATCTCGGCTTCATTGTTTAGCCAGGGTATCGTGTTTCTGTCCGCGCACGACGGATGCTACCATCCCAGCCAATGGAGGATCACGCAACATGGCAGCAGTTTTACCCGTTCGAGACCAGGTTGAGGCGCTGGCCGAATTCCTGGAACGGTATCCGCGCGCGCTGGTGCTGACCGGCGCCGGCCTGTCCACCGCCTCGGGCATTCCCGATTACCGCGACCGCGACGGCACCCGCCGCGGCCGCCAGCCGATCCAGGGCCCGGAATTCCGGCGTTCGGTCGACATCCAGCGCCGCTACTGGGCGCGCAGCATGGTCGGCTGGCCGATCATGTCGAAAGCCCGGCCGAACGAGGGCCACCGCGCGCTGTCGCGCCTGGAACAGCACGGCAGCTTCGGCTACCTGCTGACGCAGAACGTCGACGGCCTGCACCAGCAGGCCGGCAGCCACGCCGTGCTCGAACTGCACGGCAACGTGCACAACGTCGTGTGCATGCATTGCAAGGCGCAGTTCCCGCGCGCCTTCGTGCAAACCCTGCTGAACGAGGCAAATCCCGAACTGGCGAATGTGCTCGCCACGCCGCTGCCGGACGGCGACGCCGCGATCGAGCCGGACGCCCTCGAGGACTTCCACTTGCCCTTCTGCCTCCATTGCGGCGGCGCGCTGGCGCCGGATGTCGTATTCTTCGGCGACGGCATCCCGCCACCGCGTACCGCCTGCGCCCTGGCGCAGATGGAGGCGGCCGACGCCTTGCTGGTGGTGGGTTCGTCGCTGATGGTGTATTCGGGCTTCCGCTTCTGCCGCATGGCGCAGGAGAGCGGCAAGCCGATCGCGGCGGTGAACCTGGGGCGTACCCGGGCGGACCACCTGATCGCACTCAAAATAGAAGAGTCGGCCGAGCGGCTGTTGCCGCGCGTCGCCGACCTGCTCCACGCGGAGGAGCCGGAGGAGCTAGACTCTATTCGAACCCTATAGGGATAGAAGCGTCCAATTATGATCATGGAAAGCACGTTGGGCATCGGTCAGGCAGCCAAGCGCCTGGGTATTACGGCATTGGAGAGCCACCATGCTGCTGGCGCACCGGATCAAGCTTGATCCCACGCTGGAACAGCACGACTATTTCGCGCGCGCGGCCGGCACCGCGCGGCGGGTCTGGAACTGGGCGCTGGCCGAATGGCAACGCCAGGTCGCGGCTGGTATCAGGCCCAAGGCGATAGATATCAAGAGGCAGTTTAACCGCATCAAATATCTTGACCCCGACTGGCTCGATGCCGAAGGCCAGCCGTGGCTGCGCAATATCCACCGCGATGCCCACGCCCAGCCCTTCGCCAACCTGGCAAAGGCATGGCGCCGCTATTTTGAGCAGCGGCGCGCTGGCAAGCCAGCCCACCCGCCGCGCTTCAAGAAGAGAGGCCGGTGTCGCGATGCCTTCTATGTCGCGAACGACAAATTCCGGCTGGTCGGCGCCAAGGTAGTGCTTCCGAAGGTGGGCGCAGTCGCCCTGTGCGAATCGCTGCGCTGGACGGGGAAAATCCAGGGCGCGAGCGTCGTGCGCGAGGCCGATCACTGGTTCTTGTCGATCCAGGTCGACGTGAGCGAGATTGATGCGCGCCTGCGTCGTACTGGCGACGGGGTCATTGGCATCGATCTGGGCGTGAGCTGTGCCGCCACTTTGTCGACTGGTGAAAAGGTCCAGGCACCTCGCCCCTTGAAGGCAGCATTGCGGAGCCTGCGCATTCGCTCACGCCGGCAGTCGCGCAAGCTGGAGGCTGCCGAGACCATCGCCGGGATCAATGGCCGCATCCCGAAAGCTACGCGCTTGCCGGTATCGAAGAACCGGACCAAAGGCGCCAAAGGGCTGGCGCGTCTTCACGCACGCATCGTCCGCGTGCGCCAGGATTTCACCCACAAGCTGACGACCCGTCTCTGCCGCGAAAACCAAACGGTGGTGATCGAGGACCTGAACGTCAGCGGCATGCTGGCCAACCACAAGCTGGCGCGTGCCATCAGTGACGTTGGCTTTCATGAAATCCGGCGCCAACTGCGCTACAAGGCGGCGCGCTACGACACCAAGATCGTGCTTGCCGACCGCTGGTATCCGTCGAGCAGGCTGTGTTCGGGGTGCGGGGTGCGCAAGGGCGAGCTGGCGCTGGGCGAACGCGTCTGGACCTGCGGCAGTTGCGATGCGTTTCACGATCGCGACGTGAATGCGGCTATCAATCTGCAACGGCTCGCCACCGGCGCCCTCGCGGCGCGCACGGCGCTACCCGTGGCGGGCTAAGTGGTAACACTTGGCGCTGCCGCCGGCTCGGTGCCGGCGGCAGTCGGGAAAGTAACGTCTGTCAGGGACGAGCACGGTCAGCGGGACGGCTCGGGGCAGGAAGGGAACGATGCGCACATTTGCGCACGTTGCTGATAGCAGTCACATTCACTACTCGACCACAGGAGGATTTTGTGACCAAGAGCTACCGCACGACAACAACGAGCAGCACGGGTTCCAGCGGCCTGCGCACCGGCGCCATCCTGGCCGCCATCGGCCTGGCCGCATCCTTCTTCTATGTCCGCGCCAAGACCGGCCAGGCCGAGCGCGACAATCCACCGCAGGGCAAGTTCGTCGAGGTCGACGGGGTGCGCCTGCATTACGTGGAACGCGGTTCCGGGCCTACCCTCGTGCTGCTGCACGGGAACGGCGTCTATTCGAAAGATTTCGAAACGAGCGGCCTGCTCCGGCGGGCAGCCGAGCATTACCGTGTGATCGCAATCGACCGGCCCGGTTTCGGCTACAGCGACCGTCCGCGCAGCACGCTATGGACTCCGGACAAGCAGGCGACCCTGCTGCACCGGGCGCTCGAGCAGATCGGCGTGGAATCGGCCATCGTGCTCGGCCACTCCTGGGGCACGATGGTGGCGCTCGCGATGGGTTTGCAGCAGCCCGACTTCGTGCGCGGGCTGGTGCTGCTGTCGGGTTACTACTACCCGAGCATACGCCTGGATGTGCCCACGCTGACCCAGCCGGCCATACCGGTCATCGGCGACGTCTTGCGGTATACGGTGTTGCCACTGGTCGCGCGGGCAATGTGGCCCGGCATGGCCAAGCGCACCTTCTCGCCCAGGCCGGTCGACCGGCGCTTCGATGCCTTCCCGGTCTGGATGGCCCTGCGGCCGAAGCAGCTGCGCGCCGCCGCGGCCGAGACCGCGGTCATGATCCCCGCGGCGGCCTCGTTGTCGAAGCGCTATGCCGAGCTGAAGGTGCCGTCGGTCATCGTGGCCGGCACCCAGGACAAGATCGTCGATGCGGGTCACAATTCCGAGCGCCTGAGCGAGCGCCTGGCCCTGAGCCGGCTCGAACTGGAGCCTGGCGTGGGGCACATGACGCACTATGCGAACCTTGACAAGGTGATGGCGGCGATCGACACGATCGCGACCCAGGTGGGCGAACCGCTGCATCTGCGCTCGCCCGAGGCGGAAGCCCTGGCGCGGGCGAGCGAGAGTGGCGTGTAAATCAGCCCTTGAGCACGTACTTGATGATGATGCCGGCCATGAGCGCGGCGAAGATCACCAGCGACAGGCCGCCGTGCAGCGCCGGCGAGCCGATCGATACCTGCGAGGTGCGCGGGTCCATCTCCATGCGCACGGCCTTGCCGAACATGACCGGCCGCAGGAAGCCGCGCACGCCCACCAGCACCATGCCGATGCCGAAGCACAGGTCGGCGGTGCTATTGGCGTTCAGGCCATTGGCCAGTGTCGGCAAGCCCAGCACCAGGCCGAAGACCAGCCACAGGATGCGCGCACCGGTCGAGATGCGCAGACGGCTCCAGTCCATCATGCCGCCACCTCCTTGATCGCACCGACGATCCGCAGCGAATAGTCGGTCGCACGCACGTCCTTGGTCAGGCTGCCGACCGAGATGCGGTCGACGCCGGTTTCGGCGATCGCCCGTACCGTGTCCATGTTGATGCCGCCGGAGGCTTCCAGCAGCGCACGGCCGGCGTTCACCCGCACCGCCTCAACCATCATGTCGAGGTCGAAGTTGTCCAGCAGGACCGACTTGACGCCGGCCACCAGCGCTTCTTCCAGCTGGGCGATGGTCTCGACCTCGATCTGCACCGGCGCGCCCGAGTTCAGCGCCTCGGCCGCCTGCAGGGCGCGGGTCACGCCGCCCGCCGCAGCGATGTGGTTTTCCTTGATCAGGATGCCGTCGTACAGCGCCATGCGCTGGTTCTTTCCGCCGCCGACACGCACCGCATATTTTTGCGCCAGGCGCAGGCCCGGCAGGGTCTTGCGGGTGTCGAGGATCGCCGCCTTGGTGCCGGCAACCGCGTCGACATACTTGCGGGTGGCGCTCGCCACGCCCGAGAGCAGCTGCATGAAGTTCAGCGCCGCACGCTCGGCGGTGAGCAGCGAGCGCGGGCAGCCTTCGATGGTGCAGACGGTCGAGTCCTTGGCCATCAGGTCGCCTTCGGCATACTGCCAGGCGATCTCGATGTCCTGGTCGACGGCCAGCATCACGCCCTCGAACCAGGGCGCGCCGCACAGCACGGCCGCTTCGCGCACGATCACACGCGCCTGCACGCGCGGCTCGCTTGGGACCAGCATGCCGGTCAGGTCGCCGGTGCCGACGTCTTCCAGCAGCGCCGCCAGGATGTTGGCTTCAAAGCTGGACTGCAGCTTCTCGTCGAATTGGGCGTCAAGAATATAAGGATTACGCAGGGTCGTCATGCGGGGCCGACTCCGTTGAACAGTTTGGTGTTCTGCTCGAGCGCACCGCTCGGCAGGGCCTGGGCCTTCTTGGCGGCGGCGAAATCGAGCATGCGGTCGATCGCGCGCTTGGCCTGGCGGCCGATCTCCGGGTCGACGTGGACTTCGTTGGCGCCGCTTTCCAGGGCGTCCGCCAGGTTCTTCAGGCCGTTCATGGCCATCCACGGGCAGTGGGCGCAGCTCTTGCAGGTGGCGCTGTTGCCGGCGGTGGGTGCTTCGATGAAGTGCTTGCCCGGGGCCGCGGCGCGCATCTTGTGCAGGATGCCGTTGTCGGTGGCGACGATGAAGGTCGTCGCCGGCAGGTTCACGGCGGCGTTGATCAGCTGGGTGGTCGAGCCGACCACGTCGGCCTGGGCCACCACCGAGGCGGGCGACTCCGGGTGCACCAGCACTTTCGCGTCCGGGTATTCAAGCTTGAGCAGATCGAGTTCGACGCCCTTGAACTCGTCGTGCACCAGGCAGGAGCCCTGCCACAGCAGCATGTCGGCGCCGGTCTGCTTCTGGATATACGAGCCCAGGTGGCGATCGGGCGCCCACAGGATCTTCTTGCCCTGCTCGTGCAGGTGCTTGACGATGTCCAGGCCGATCGACGAGGTCACCATCCAGTCGGAGCGCGCCTTCACGGCGGCGCTGGTGTTGGCGTACACCACCACGGTGCGGTCCGGATGCTGGTCGCAGAAGGCCGCGAACTCGTCGGCCGGGCAGCCTAGGTCGAGCGAACAGGTCGCGTCCAGGTCCGGCATCAGGATGGTCTTCTCCGGGCTCAGGATCTTGGCCGACTCGCCCATGAAGCGCACGCCGGCCACGACCAGGGTCTGGGCCGGGTGGTCACGGCCGAAGCGCGCCATTTCGAGCGAATCGGAGACGCAGCCGCCGGTTTCCTCGGCCAGATCCTGCAGCTCGGCGTCCACGTAGTAGTGGGCCACCAGCACGGCATTGCGTTCCTTCAGCAGGCGCTTGATGCGTTCCTTCAGCTCCGCCTTTTCGGCGGCGCTCGGCACGGCGGGCACGCGCGCCCAGGCTTCGGCCGTCGCCGGGTTGATGCTGCAGGCCTCGCCGACCTGCGGGCGGTCGTATTCGTAGGTCTTGATCGGTGCGGTGATCATGCGGTCGGGTCTCCTATCAGGCGATGCCCTGGCTCGTCAGGTACTCTTCGTAGTTGCCGCGGAAGTCGATGATCTCGTTCTCGCGGATCTCGAGGATGCGGGTGGCCAGCGAGGACACGAACTCGCGGTCGTGCGAGACGAAGATCATGGTGCCGGCGTACTTGTCGAGGGCGATGTTGAGCGACTCGATCGACTCCATGTCCATGTGGTTGGTCGGTTCGTCGAGCAGCAGCACGTTGTGGCGGCCCAGCATCAGCTTGCCGTACATCATGCGGCCCTTCTCGCCGCCGGACAGCACCTTGACCGACTTCTTGACTTCGTCGCCGCCGAACAGCAGGCGGCCCAGGATCGAGCGCACGGCCTGGTCGTCGTCGCCTTCCTGGGTCCATTGACCCATCCAGTCGGTGAGGTTCTCGCCGCCGGCGAATTCCTCGGTCGGATCCTGCGGCATGTAGCCGACGTCGGCGTTCTCGGCCCACTTCACGCGGCCCTGGTCGGCCGACAGGCCGGTGATGTCCTGGCCGCCGATGCAGCGCAACAAGGTGGTCTTGCCGGCGCCGTTGGCGCCGATGATCGCGATGCGCTCGCCTGCCTCGACCATGATCGAGAAGTTCTTGAACAGCTGGCGGTCATAGGCTTTCGACAGGCCTTCGGTCTCCACCGCCAGGCGGTGCAGCTTCTTCTCGCCTTCGAAGCGGACGAAGGGATAGGCGCGCGAGGACGGCTTGAATTCCTCGATCTTGATCTTGTCGATCATCTTGGCGCGCGAGGTCGCCTGGCGCGCCTTGGACTTGTTGGCCGAGAAGCGGCGCACGAAATCCTGCAGTTCGGCGACCTTTTCCTTCGCCTTCGCATTATTCGCCAGCTGCTGGTTGCGCGCCTGGGTCGAGGCCAGCATGTAGTCGTCGTAGTTGCCCGGATAAATCTTCAGCGTGCCGTAGTCCATGTCGGCCACGTGGGTGCAGACCTGGTTCAGGAAGTGGCGATCGTGCGAGATGATGATCATCGTCGAGTTGCGCTGGTTGAGGATGTCTTCCAGCCAGCGGATCGTGTTGATGTCCAGGTTGTTGGTCGGTTCGTCCAGCAGCAGGATGTCCGGATTCGAAAACAGGGCCTGGGCCAGCAGCACGCGCAGCTTCCAGCCCGGCGCCACGGCGCTCATCGGGCCCTGGTGCAGGTCGCTGGCGATGTCCAGGCCGAGCAGCAGCTCGCCGGCGCGCGCTTCGGCCGAGTAGCCGTCGTATTCGGCGACCTTGCCTTCGAGCTCGGCGGCTTTCATGTAGTCTTCGTCGGTCGCTTCCGGGTTCGCGTAGATCGCGTCGCGCTCGGAGATGGCGTTCCACAGCTCGGTGTGGCCCATCATGACGACGTCCAGCACGCGTACGTCTTCGTAGGCGAACTGGTCCTGGCGGAGCTTACCGAGGCGCTCGCCCGGGTCGAGGCTGACGTTGCCGGCCGAGGGCTCCAGGTCGCCGCCGAGGATCTTCATGAACGTCGACTTGCCGCAACCGTTCGCACCGATCAGGCCGTAACGGTTGCCTTCGCCGAACTTGACGGAGATGTTCTCGAACAGCGGCTTGGCGCCGAATTGCATCGTGATATTGGCAGTGGATAGCACTAGGAAACCTTTAGAAGCGGAGTTAGCAACGGTGTTGCCGGATAACCCGCGATTCTACCATCGCGGGGCCTGTAGGGCGAATCGCTGCGGCCGACAAGGCAAAACGGCGCACTCGCGTGCGCCGTCGAGGACAGGTGCGCGCGGACCGCTCAGCCGCAGTGGCTGGCCCGGCGGAGCGTCGGATAATCCGACAGGGACAGTGTGAAGCCATCGTCGTGCGACACCAGGCGTCCCTGGGCGCCGAAAGGAATCGTCACCCGGCGCGGGATGTGTCCGAAGCTCAGGCCCTGGATGAGCGGAACCGGCAGCGTGGCGCGCAGGTGGGCCAGCATGGTGTCGAAATCGTAGCCGTTGTCGTTCGGCGCCAGCTTGTAGCCGGAGAAGTCGCCCAGCACCACCGCGCGCTGGCGTTCCAGTACGCCGGCCTGGTGCAGCTGGAGCAGCATGCGTTCGACCCGATAAGGGTGTTCGCCGATATCTTCCAGATACAGGATGCCGCCGTCGATGCGCGGGAAATAAGGCGTGCCCAGCAGCGAGACGATCATCGCCAGGTTGCCGCCCCAGACGGTTCCCGCTTCGTCGATGCATGGGTTGCCTGCCACACATTCGCTGATGGTGTGGGTCGGGCCCGCCAGGCACTGCCAGAAATCGTCAAGCGTGAACTGCACCGGTTCGCGGGCGCCGAAGTCGCCCGCGATCATCGGGCCGGCGTAGCTGAGCGCCCCGGTGCGCGCCATCAGGGCCATGTGGATGGCCGTGACGTCGGAAAAGCCGACCACCAGCTTGCCGCTGGCGGCGATCGCCTCGAAGTCGATGTGCGGCAGCAGGCGGGTGGTGCCGTAGCCGCCGCGCAGGGCCATGATGATCTGCACCTCCGGATCGGCGATCGCGGTGGCGAGCTGGTCCAGGCGGCCCTGGTCGGTGCCGCCGAAGCGTTCGTGGATGCCGGCGTGCTCGTAATAGTTATGGACGAGGCAGCCCTGCTGCTCGAGGCGGGCGATGCCGCGGTCGACCGCGCACGGGTCGAGCGCCTGGCCGGCCGGGGCCACGATGGCGATGCCGATTTGGGGGGTGATCACTGTTTGACAATTATTGTTTGACAAATAAGCTCGGTGTCGAGTCCGGCAACATCTTACCCCTGGCGTGGGCGTCGATCAAGGCAAGGAGCCGCTCGACCAGCTGCGGCGGGAGGTCGTGGCCCATGCCCTGGATGACTTCGAGGCGGGCGCCGGGGATGCGGCTGGCCGTGTCTTCGCCGCAGGCGAGCGGCACCAGCGGGTCGTTGGCGCCATGGATCACGAGCGTGGGTACGGTGATCGTGCGCAGGAGCGCGCAGCGGTCGCCCGAGGCCGCGATTGCCATCATCTGGCGCGCTACGCCGCCGGGGCAATAGCTGCGGCGCACCGAGCGGGCGACGCGCTTGCGCAAGGCCTTGTCCGGGGTCGGGTAGGCCGGACTGCCGATGGCGCGCATGACACTGACGCCGTGGTCGACGATGCTCTCGATGTCGCCGGGGGCGGCCGGACGCCGGGCCAGCAGGCTGCTGACCTTTTTCTCGGGGCCGGGCAAGCCGCGGCGGCAGCTGCTCGACATGATCGAGGTCAGGCTCAGGATGCGCTGCGGGTAACGCGCCGCCAGGATCTGGGCGATCATGCCGCCCATCGAGATCCCGACCACGTGGGCGCGCGCCACACCGAGGGCCGACAGCACCCCGATCGCATCTTCGGCCATGTCTTCCAGGCGGTAGGGAGCGCGCAGCGGCCAGCCGAGCCTGGACTTGATCGAGGCCAGCATCAGGTTGGGGACGCCGGCCTGCTCGAACTTGGTAGACAGGCCGCAATCGCGGTTATCGAAGCGGATCACGTAGAAGCCGAGCTCGACCAGACCTTCGACGAACTCGTCGGGCCAGGCGGTCAGCTGCATGCCGAGCCCATGCACCAGCAGCAGCGGTGGGGCCTTGGGGTCGCCTGCGGTGTCGAAGGCGATGCGGATTCCGTTGGCGTTCAGCGTGGGCATGGCGGCATGCCGGCGCCGCGCAAGGCGGCATCGGCTCTTCAAGCGACAGGGTTGGCTCGCCGCATGGCAGGAAAAAACCCCCGGACGGCTTGCAAACAGCATATCACTTTCAACGGGGGGCAGGCGCTCGTGCGGGCGTACGACTTGTCTTACGCCCAACAGCAAGGCGGCCCTTGCCTAGCCAGATGCGGGAAGCTTGCGCGCCGCGGCGCGGCGCTCGGCGAAGAAGGCCCGCAACAGGCTGCTCGCCTCGTCGGCCATCACGCCTCCCTGCACCTCGGTATGGTGGTTGAGGCGCTCTTCTTCGAACAGGTTGAGGACGGAGCCGCAGGCGCCGGTCTTCGGATCCACCGCGGCATAGATCACGCGCGCCAGGCGCGCATGCATCATCGCACCCGAGCACATGATGCAGGGCTCGAGCGTGACGTAGAGCTCGCAGCCCGGCAGGCGGTAGTTGCCGAGCTTGTCGGCGGCGGCGCGCAGCGCGACGATCTCGGCGTGGGCGGTGGGATCATGGCGGCCGATCGGCTGGTTGTAGCCGGTGGCGATCACTTCACCGTCCTTGACCACCACCGCCCCTACCGGCACTTCGCCCTCGGCCCAGGCCAGCCTGGCCTGCTCCAGGGCCAGCCCCATGTAGCGCTCAGACATCGGTCACTTCGGCCCAGCAGTTCGGGGTTTCGTGCAGCACCAGCTTGTGCAGGCGCAGGCCGGTGCCGTAACGGTCGGTGAACACCGTCTTGAGGATGTTGAAGGCGACCCGCGCCAGGTTCTCCACGGTCGGGATGCAGTCGATCACCACGGTCTTGTGATCGGGCAGCGAGGCGAGGAAGTCGCGCACCCTATCGTCCTTTTCGTACACCAGGAAGGCATGGTCCCACACGTCGACGAGGTGCTGCTTCGCCAAGGTCTTGACGTCGGAGAAATCCATGATCATGCCGTTGTCCGAATTTCCTTCAACATCGATGACGTCGCCGGTCAGGGTGATCTCGAGGGTGTAGCGGTGGCCGTGCAGGTTGCGGCACTGGCTCTTGTGGTCGGGAATGCGATGGCCGGCATCGAATTCCAGCTTGCGGGTGATAGTTAACATCGGGTCAGCAATGATTCAGGGGATCTGGAGGAGTTTGTGGGTCTGCAGGCTCAGCTTCCACTTGGGGTTGCGGCGGCAGGTCTCGATCGCCAGGCGCGTATTCTGCGCGGCGAGCGGGCCGTCCATCGGCTGCACGTAGAAGTTCTCGAAGTCGAGCCCCTCGTAGGCGGACAGGTCCTGGCCCGCCTGGGGGATCACCACCTTGATCTCGTTGCCCTTCGCGACCACCAGCTCGGCGCCCATCTTGGGGCTGACGCAGATCCAGTCCACGCCTTCGGGGACCGGCAGCGTGCCGTTGGTCTCGATGGCGATCGTGAAGCCGCGTGCGTGCATGGCGTCGATCAGCGCCCGGTCCAGCTGCAGCAGCGGTTCGCCGCCGGTGAAGACCACGTACTTGCTGGCGGCATGGGCGGCCGGCCACAGGCCGTCGATCTCGGCCGCGAGCAGCTCGGGCGCGCGGAACTTGCCGCCGCGCTCGCCATCGGTGCCGACGAAGTCGGTGTCGCAGAAGGTGCAGACCGCCGTGGCGCGGTCGGCTTCGCGGCCGGTCCACAGGTTGCAGCCCGAAAAGCGGCAGAATACGGCCGGGCGCCCCGCATGGGCGCCTTCGCCCTGCAGGGTGTAGAAGATCTCTTTGATGCTGTAAGTCACGGTAAGCCTCTCGTCAACCCTCCATTATAACGCGCCGCCGGCACCCCGTGGGCCAGGCATCCATGCATTGAGGATGAGCAATATTGCCTGTCGGACTCAGGTGTACCTTCATACGGAATCTTCCGAATGCGAGTCAGAAGGATGCCATGAACAAGTCCACCTCATTCCTAGTCCGATTTTCAGCATTTGCCTCGGCGCTCGGCGCCCTGGCATGCAGCGCCCCGGCCAGCGCCGCCATGCCGCTGCCGCTGCGCGGCGCGCCGCCGGAGACGATGGCCGCGGCCATGGTGACGCTGGCCGCCATCGCCCTGGCCGTGCTGCTGGAGCGGCGCAGCCACGCTACCCAGGAGCGGATCCGCGCGCTGG
The DNA here is from genome assembly GCF_000735635.1 of Massilia sp. LC238. Lineage (NCBI taxonomy): Bacteria > Pseudomonadati > Pseudomonadota > Betaproteobacteria > Burkholderiales > Oxalobacteraceae > Massilia > Massilia sp. LC238. The sequence continues at coordinate 32,653 of NZ_JNNN01000051.1, forward strand.
AGCAGCAGCTGGAGGCCGAGCGCGGCGCCCACGCCGACGTCGAAGACGCCCTCGCCGGCAGCCACGAAGTGCTGTGCCGCCTGGTGCGGCAGCACGAAAGCGTGCGTGAAGCCGAGCGTGCCCGGATCGCGCGCGACCTGCACGACGAGCTCGGGCACCGCCTGCTGTCGCTGCGGGTGGAGCTGGCGCTGCAGCAGGCCGCGGTACGCGGCACCTCTGCCGCCGTGCACGACAAGCTGACGGTTACCATCGGCAACCTCGACACCGCCATCCGTTCGGTGCGCGCCCTCGTGACCGGCCTGCGCCCGATCGCCAAGGGCCTGAGCCTGCGCCAAGCCGCCGAGCGCCACCTGGCCGACTTCGCGCGCCTGCACGGACTGGACTACCGCTTCGATGCGGGGCGCGACGGGCTCGAGGAAGACCAGCGCCGCGACCAGGAGCAGGACGCGGTGCTGTTCCGCGTGCTGCAGGAATCGCTGTCCAATGTCGCGCGCCATGCCCAGGCCACCATGGTCTGCGTCACCCTGGTGGAATCGGCCGGCGAGGCCGTCTTAACGATCGAGGACGACGGCATCGGGCCAAGTGCCCTCGACCACCTGGATGCACGCGGCTGCGGCATCGCCGGGATGCGCGAGCGCACCGAGGCCTTCGGCGGCACCCTGACGGTGCTGCCCGGCCGGCGCGGCGGGACGGTTGTGTGCGCAACACTGCCCCTGACGCGGATAGCTGCCCCCGTGTGAAACCCGGCGGTGAGGGCAAGCAGGAAGGGATCTTGCTGAAAATCAATAACTTCGTCCCTGCGCAGTAGCAGAATCGTTTCCTGTTGGCAGTCAATTCGGCTGCCGGACCGGAACCGTAGAGGACGACCATGATCAGCCCACACAGCTCCAGCATCAGCATCAGCGCGCCCGCCCCGACAGCCCTCGTGAAAGATGGTGCGTTCGTCGGCCAGCTGGTGGCGTCCCTGTCGATTCCGGTCTTCGTCCTCGACACCCAGGCGCGGGTCATGATCTGGAACCGCGCCTGCGAGCAGCTCACCGGCGTGCCGGCCCACGAAGTGCTGGGCACGGGCGACCATTGGCGCAGCTTCTACGAACACCGCCGCCCTACCCTGGCCGACCTGGTGCTGCAGAACCGCAGCGAGGACGTGCGCAAGATCCTGCCGCGCTCCGCCTCCGACACTTCGCCCACCGGCCTGTGCATCGAAAGCTGGTTCGACATGCCGCGCGCCGGCCGCCGGCGCTACCTGGCGGCCGACGCCAGCCCGATCTTCGGCTCGGACGGCGAACTGGCGGCCGTGGTCGAGACCCTGCGCGACCTGACCGACGAAAAGATGGCCCAGGTGGCGCTGGAACAGCTGGCCACGCGCGACGGACTGACCGGCCTGGCCAACCGCCGCTGTTTCGACGATACCCTGCACGCCGAATGGGCGCGCGCCCTGCGCCAGCAGCAGCCGCTGTCACTCCTGATGGTCGATGTCGACAACTTCAAGGCCTACAACGATGCCAATGGCCACCTCGGCGGGGACGAATGCCTGAAGCGCATTGCCCGCGCGGTGGCCAGCGAGATGCGCGCCAACGACCTGGTGGCGCGCTATGGCGGCGAGGAATTCGCGGTGATCCTGCCCAACCAGTCGCTCAAGGGCGCCGCCATCGTGGCCGAACGAATCCGCTGCCGCGTCGAGCAGCTGCAGCTGCCCTGCACCGCGCCGACCCGCCACGTGACGGTGTCGATCGGCGCCGCCACCGCCCTGGCCAGCCCGGACAATACCGCCAGCCAACTGGTCGCCACCGCCGACGCCGCCCTGTACCGGGCCAAGCACCTGGGCCGCAACCGCATCAGCCTGCCGCTGAGCGAGGCCGCCTAGCCGTTCGTTCGGGACGTATGCATACCTGAATCCCCTGTTCTTTCCTTGTCGAATAATCTATCCTTTGCGGATAGCAATATTCCCAAAAGGAGAGAACGTGTCGAAAACCACCCTGTCGCGCAGCGTCCTGGCGACCCTCGTGCCGGCCGCCTTGCTGGCGTTCGCGCCCGCCGCCGGCGCCGCACCAAAGGCGCAAGCCCCCGCGGCCAAAGCCGCCGGTGGCGACGTCCTGCCGTTCAAGGCAGTCGAAAAAACCCTGCCGAACGGCCTCAAGATCATCGTGGTGCCGACCGGCTTCCCGAACCTGGTGTCGGTCCACATCCCGGTGCAGACCGGGTCGCGCAACGAGGTCGAGCCGGGCAAGTCGGGCTTCGCCCACTTCTTCGAGCACATGATGTTCCGCGGTACCCCAAGCTACCCGCCGGAAAAGTACCAGCAGATCATTACCCGGGCCGGCGCGCGCCAGAACGCCTACACCAGCGACGACCTCACCAATTACTACACCACCTTCGCCAAGGAAGACCTGGACACCGTGCTCAAGGTCGAAGCCGACCGCTTCCAGCACCTGTCCTACCCGGTCGAGGCCTTCAAGACCGAATCGCGCGCCGTGCTGGGCGAGTACAACAAGAACAGCGCGAACCCGATGCAGAAGCTGTTCGAGACCCAGCGCGAAGCCGCGTTCTCGACCCACACCTACCGCCACACCACGATGGGCTTCCTGAAGGACATCGAGGACATGCCCAACCAGTACGAGTATTCGAAGGTCTTCTTCGACCGCTGGTACCGTCCGGAGCGCACCACCGTGATCATCGCCGGCGACGTCGAGCCGGCCAAGGCGGTGGCGATGGTCGAAAAATACTGGGGCGGGTGGAAGCGCGGCAGCTTCAAGTCGAACGTGCCGGTCGAGCCGGCCCCGCAAGGCGCGCAATACCGCCACGTGGCCTGGCAGACCCCGACCCTGCCGCTGGTGACGGTGGCTTTCCGGGCGCCCGCCTTTTCCGATACCCGGAAGGACCAGGCGGCGCTGTCGATGCTGCTGTCGCTGTCCTTCGGCCGTACCTCGCCGCTGTACAAGCGCCTGGTGCAGGACGAGCAGAAGGTCGACCAGCTGTTCGACTTCGTGCCGAACCGGGTCGACCCGACCCTGGCCACCATCGGCGCGCGCGTGAAAAAGCCGACCGATGCGCTGTACGTGCGCGACGCCATCCTGCAGACCGTGGCGAAGCTGCGCAACGAGCCGGTCACCGCCGCCGCGCTGGCCGATGCGAAATCCGCCAATAAGTATGGGCTGATCCGCACGCTCGACAACACCGAGGCGATCGCCTCCACCCTGGCCTCCTACGTGCACTTCAATCGGTCCTACGACACCCTGAACCGCTACTACCGCGTGGTCGACAGCCTCACGCCGGCCGACCTGCAGGCGGCCGCGCGCAAGTACCTGGTGGACGAGTCGATGGTGGTGACCACCCTGTCGCACGACGCGCTGCCGGCGGAGATCAAGAACCTGCCCAAGCTGGCCGACTTCGCACCGAAGGCGAGCGAGGCCAAGTTCGACGTGCTGGTCCAGAAGTCGTCCCTGCCGCAGATCCGCTTCAAGCTGCTGTTCGCGGCCGGCTCGGCGCACGACCCCAAGGGCAAGGAAGGCCTGGCGGCGCTGACCGCGGCCATGGTCGCGTCGAGCGGCTCGCGCGAGCGCAAGATCGACGAAGTGACCAAGGCCCTGTTCCCGCTGGCCGGCAGCTTCAGCGAGCAGACCGACAAGGAAATGACCACCTTCAGCGGCTCGACCCACAAGGACAACTGGGACCAGTACCTCGGCATCGCCCTGCCGCTGCTGGTGGACCCGGGCTTCCGCGAGGAAGACTTCCGCCGCCTGAAGGACGCGCAGAAGAATGCCCTGGTGCTGGATCTGAAGGACAACAACGAAGAGGAATTCGGCAAGGAGCGCCTGCAGGCCAATGTCTTCGCCGGCACGCCCTACGGCCATCCGGTGCTGGGCACGGTCAAGGGCATCGAAGCGATCACGCTGGACGACGTCAAGGACTTCTACCGCCAGGCGTATACGCAGGGCGCGGTGCGGGTCGGCATCTCGGGTGACGTCTCGGATGCGATGGTCGCCTCCCTGAAGGCCGCGCTGGCGCGCCTGCCGGCGGCAGGCGGCCTGGCCCCGACCCCGGCCATCCGCGGCCGCATGCCGAACGGCCTGGACGTCGAGATCATCGAGAAGAACACCCGCGCCACCGCGATCTCCTTCGGCCTGCCGATCGAGGTGACCCGCTCGCATCCGGACTTCCCGGCCCTGTGGCTGGCCAAGACCTGGCTGGGCGAACACCGCGCCTCGAGCGCCCGCCTGTACCAGCGCATCCGTGAAGAGCGCGGCATGAACTACGGCGACTACGCCTACATCGAAGCCTTCCCGCGTGGGATGTTCCAGTTCTTCCCGAACCCGAACCTGGGCCGCAAGGCGCAGCTGTTCGAAGTCTGGATCCGCCCGGTGGCGCCGCAGAACGGCCACTTCGCCCTGCGCGCCGCGCTGTTCGAGCTGGACAAGATGATCCAGAACGGCCTGTCGCAGCAGGACTTCGAGACCACCCGGGGCTATCTTGAAAAGAACGTGTTCGTGATGACGGCCACCCAGGACCAGCAGCTGGGCTATGCGCTCGACGCCCAGTGGTACCGCACGCCCGAGTTCACCCGCATGATGCGCGACGGCCTGGCCAAGCTCACCGTGGCCGACGTGAATGCGGCGATCAGGAAGCACCTATCGGCCAGGAACCTGTCGGTGGTGATCATCACCAAGGACGCGGCCGCACTGAAGGACAAGCTGGTGACGGATGTCTTCTCGCCGATCAGCTACGACGCGAAGAAGCCGCAGGCGCTGCTGGACGAAGACCAGCAGATCGGCTCGATGAAGCTCGGAATCAAGCCGGAGGCGGTGCGGATCACGCCGGCGGCGCAGGCGTTTGCGCAATGATGCGGCTGCTCTTCAGGCTGTGACAATGAAATCGGCGCCCCTTGGGCGCCGATTTGTTTTGCCCAATGCCGCGCTGTGCAGCCCGGGCCCGGCGCGGATCATGACTTGATCCGCTCCCAACCATGCCGCACCGCCGCCTTGATGCGATCCCATGCACTCCCCTTGTTGGTGCCGCGACGCGCATCCCAGGCGCGCGCCAGGTCGCCCTCGACGTCGTCCCACGGCCGATTGCGGTACAGCTCGCTCCTGCGCATCTCGGCGCCGAACGAATATGCCGGCTTGACGCTGTCGTACTCCATCCTCGAACCGCCCAGGTGGGTGTCGTAGTGGCTGCGATAGTAGCTGTCGGCGTCGTAATTGGACAGGAAATGGTTGCGGTAGTAATCGTCGTCATCGCCGAAAAAATTGCTGCCGATGTCCAGGCCGCTGCCCCCACCCGTGGGCGGCTCGGGTTCCGCCGAATAGATGCGCGACCGGCCGCGCTGGGTCTCGGCAAGGCGCGGGCTCGCCACGGGCACGCCGCCCGGGCCCGATTCGCGCTGCGTCGATTCGCCGCCGCCCGTCTCGATGTCCTCGAAGGTGGGGACGTGGCCTGCATTCTCGCGCAAGGTCGAGCCGTGCAGCGAGGTGCTGCCGGTCGCGCCGAGCCCGCTCGATCCGAGCGGCTCCTGGTAGGTCCCGCCGGTCGCGCCGAGCCCGCTCGATCCGAGCGGCTCCTGGTAGGTCCCGCCGGTCGGCTCGGACTGGTACAGCGAATGCTGCTGGAAGATCATGCCGTCGCCCGGGTTGTCGAGATGCGGCCTGCTTGCTGCGCGCGGCTGCGCCGGCGCCGGTGAAGCCTGCTGCATGCTGGCGGCGCCGCCCATGCGCATCGATTCGGGAGGCCTCCCTGGAAGCGCCTCCTCGTCGACGTCCGAGGGGCCGAAGCGCTCGACGATGTCGGCGGCGCGCTCGGCTTCCGGCAGCGTATCGGCGCGCACCACCAGCACGTGGTGGCCTCGGGTGACTGCGCCTGCGTACCGGCTGGCGCGCGGGCTGTTGTCGGCGCCGAACAGGTCGGTGAAGACGCGCCTCAGGTTGGCGCCGTTCCCGGCGTCGGCGCCGCCGCCCGGGGTGGCGCCGACGCCGGCGCCGCTTGCGCTGTCGGTCATGCCGGTCGGGTCGGCGTTGGAGAGCGTGAGCTCCTCGCGCGGGAAACCCGAAGTTATCAGCTCGTTCATCGCGTTCTGTGCGTCGGTCCGGTTACCGAACACAGCTACAAGAGTATGTCGCATGGTCCTTCCTCCCAATCGGTGAGTCCCGGGGCGCGCCAATCCTGGCTGCCGTACCGACCGGCCCGTCCCGCTCCGGCGCATGGCCGTTGCACTAAACAGCCTACTCCAATACCCCGCCAGCGCAAAGAACAAAGCCCCCCAGGTTCGACCCTGGAGGGCTTTGCACGGTGGGCGGCGTCCCTGACTATTTATCAGGCCGCCATGGCATGGCGTTCGGTCAGGAGGTCATCCGATCCCAGCCATGGCGCACCGCCGACTTCATTTTCTCCCAGGTCGACTGGCCACCGCTGCCGTAGCGGGTATCCCAGTCGGTGCGCAGGTCGTTCTCGACTTCGCCCCACTGGCGGCCGCGGTACTTCGGATCCTGGGCCATCGACGAGCCATAGGCGTAGGCCGGCTTGTAGTCGTCATAGCTGCCGGCGTCGCTGGAGGTGCTGTAGGTGGCGTTCCAGTGACTGCGGTACTCGCGGTCATTATCGTCGTCGTCCGTCATGCGGTCCCAACCGTGGCGGACCGCCGACTTCATGCTTTCCCATGCGCCGCCCACGCCGGTGCCGGCCGCGGTGCTCGCACCGGTGCCGCCGGAGATCCGCGAATCCCAGCCGCGCGCCAGGTCGCCCTCGATGTCGTCCCACGGACGATTACGGTAGAGCTCGCTCTTGCGCATCTCGGAACCGTAGGCATAGGCCGGCTTGACGCTGTCGTAATCCATGCCCGAGCTTCCCAGATTGGTGTCGTAGTGGCTGCGGTAATAGTTGTCATCGTCCTTGTCGAGGGTCATGCGGTCCCAGCCGCGGCGCACGGCTGACTTCATCTTCTCCCAGGTCGAACCGGCAGTGCTGCCGCTACGGGTGTCCCAGCCGCTGTGCAGGTCGTTCTCGACCTCGTCCCAGCGGCGGCCGCGGTACTTGTCGCTGCGTGCGCTTTCGGCGCCGTAGCTGTAGGCCGGCGCGTAGTCGTCGTACGAACCACCCGCCGTTCCATAGGTGCTGCTGAAGTGGCTGCGGTAGATGGTGTCGTCATCGTCGTTGGTCATGCGATCCCAGCCGCGGCGCACGGCGGCTTTCATGCGGTCCCAGGTGTCGCCGGCGGTATCGCCGCTGCGGGTGCTCCAGTCGCTGCGCAGGTCGTTCTCGACCTCGTCCCACTTGCGACCGCGGTACTTGTCGTCGCGCGCCATCTCGGAGCCGTAGGCGTAAGCCGGCTTGATGCGGTCGTAGTCCTCGCCGCTGTAGTTGGCCAGGAAGTGGTTGCGGTAGTAATCGTCATCGTCGCCGAAGAAATTGCTGCCGATATCCAGCCCGCTGCCGGTGCCCGCCGTGCCAGCTCCCGGCGAGTAGATGCGCGACCTGCCGCGCTGGGTCTCGGTAAAGCGGCTGCTGCCCGGCGAGGAGCCCATTGCGGTATCGCGCTGCATCGAGCCGGCGCCGCCCTGCATCGCCGATCCTTCCAGCGAGGAGCCCTGCAGGGTGCCGCCCTGGCCGCCCGAACTGCGGATCGACATGTCGTTCTGGGTGCCTTCCAGCGACGAAGCCTGCACCGAGTTCTCCTGCAGCGTCGAACCCTGGAGCGAGGTGCCGCCAGTCGCGCTCAGGCCGCTCTGGCCCATCGGTTCCTGGTAGGTGGTTCCCATCGGTTCGGCCTGGTGCAGCGATTGCTGCTGGAAGAGCTTGCGGTCGCCGGGGTTGTCGAGCTGCTGGCTGGCGCCGGTGGCTGCGCCGACACCTGCGCCCGTCCCGAGGCTGCCGCTGCCGGCCGTCGTGCTGCTGCTCATGCCGGTGCCGGACTGGGCCGACATCCGCGAGGATTGCTGCATGCCGCCGGCGCCGCTCACGCGCATCGATTCCGACAGGCCGCTGGCGGCGCCCATCGCGCCGACGCCCGATGCCTGCTCGTCGATGTCGGTCGGACCGTAGCGTTCGACGATGTCGGCGGCGCGTTCGACTTCCGGCAGGGATTGCGCGCGCACGGTGAGCACGTGGTGGCCACGGGTGACCGCGCCCTCGTACCTGCTGGCATGCTCGCTGTTGTCGGCGCCGAACAGGTCGGTGAAGAAGTGCTTGATGGAAGCGCCGATGCCGATCCCGGTGCCGTCGGCCAGGGTGTCGCTGCTGCCGGTGTCGGCGGTGCTGCCGGTGACGCTGTCGGTCATGCCGGTCGGGTCGGCATTGCTCAGCTTGACCTCGTCACGCGCGAAGCCCGAGGACATGAGCTCGTTCATCGCGTTCTGTGCGTCGGTCCGGTTGTCGAACACGGCTACAAGAGTATGTTGCATGGTCATTCCTCCCTTAAAGTGAGTGACGGGGGTGGCTGCCGAACAATCCGGCCCCGGACCGCTCGCGTGAGTAGGACGAGGTCGAGACAGCTCGCGCGCCAGCCCGCCGCGCGCAAATGCACGGGACCAGATTACTCCAAACCCGGCTGTACGCGCGCGCGCCTGACCGGACAGTAGGAAGAATGGAAAACGGCGCCCGCAGGCGCCGTCCGTACTGCGGGTGAGCGGGCTCAGTAGGTCCGGTTGGTGCCGGTGTCGCCGGTCATGCGGTCCCAGCCGTGCCGCACCGCGGCCTTCATCTTTTCCCAGGTCGAGGGGCCGCCGCTGTAGCGCGATTCCCAGTCGGTGCGGAGGTCGGATTCGACCTCATCCCACTGGCGTCCGGTGTAGCGGCCGCTGCTGGCCATCTGCGAACCGTAGCTGTAGGCCGGCGCATAATCGTCATACGATGCGCCGGTGGCGCCGTAGGTGCTGGTGAAGTGGTTGCGGAAATAGCTGTCGTCGTCGCGCAGGTCGGAGCGCGCCGTGGTTCCGTCCAGGCGCTGCACGTCCACCTCGGTATGGCGCACGGTGTCGTGGATCTGCTCCTGGCGTTCATTGACCTGCTTGCCGACCGTGACTTCCTCGACGATGCGGGCCGACTTCTCGACCACCGCTTCTTCCGCGGTCTCGCGCATTTCGATGGTCTGTTCCTTGAACGCGGCCGCGTCGCTTGGGCTGATCGGCTGGTCGACGGCGCGGCGCTGGACGTCGACGTGTTCTTCGCGCAGGCCGACGGTCTCGTCGACCGGGGTCTCGACCACGCGCGAGTAGATGCGCACGCCGCCGCGCTGGACTTCGCGCTTGCCGACCTTCAGCTGTTCTTCGACGACGGGAATGGACTGGGTGCTGCCGGTACGGCCGGCTTCCATCGCGGTGTCGCGCTGCAGCGAGGCGCCGGACAGGTTGCCCTGCTGCTGGGCCGAGGCCGACTGCGTGGACGTCGAGTACGACTGCATGCCGCTCTGGCTGCCCTGCAGCATGGCGCCGCTGGACGCCATCTTGCCGATGTTGTCCGAGTGCTCGTCGATGTCGATCGGACCGAAGCGCTCGACGATGTCGGCGGCGCGCTCGACCTCCGGCAGCGATTCGGCGGTGAGGGTGATCACGCATTTGCCGCCGGAGACGGCGCCCTCGTAGCGGCTGAGGCGGCGGGTGTCGTCCTCGTCGCTGCCGAACAGGTCGCTGAAGAAATGCTTGATGCTGCTGCCGATGCCCGTGTCGGTGTCGGTGGACGTGGCCGTGGTGGTCGTGGTGGTGCTGGAGCTGCCGGTGATGCCGGCGCCGGTGTCGCCGGACATGCGCACGTCCTGGCGCGGGAAGCCCGAGGCGAGCAGTTCGTCCATCGCGCTGCGCGCGTCGGCGTTGTTGTCGAATACGGCTACCAAAGTATGTTGCATGGTCGTTCCTCCATCATTGGTGGGTATCGGATGCGGGCGGCGACCCGGCGTCGTCGAAGCGCTCCACGTCGACCCGCTCCGCCTTGAGCGGAACGGTCTCCTGGTAGTGCTCCTCGTGCCGGACGCGGGTGATGTGCAGTTCTTCCTTGATGCGCAGGCGGCGTTCGACCACCAGCACTTCTTCGAGAACCGGCACCACCAGCGTGTCGCCTTCGTAGCGGCTTGCAGGTGCTTCTTCCAGCGCGACGATCCTGTCCACGGGAACGTGCCGGACATCCACCTCTTCGCGCATGAGGCGCTCGTCGATGGTGACCGGCTGTTCGCTGACCGTCTTGTGGACACGTACGCCGCGGCCGGTCTCGACGACACGGGTACCGACGGCCAGTTGCTCCTCGATCACGGGAATGCGCAGGCCTTCCTGCTGCTTGTTCTCGGGGATATTGCTCGACATCGGGACAGCTCCTCGCATCGCTGGTTGGGGAGCAAACGAGATTACGCCTTTTCCGTGGCGCCCTGCGCACCTTTGACGTACGGAACGGTAAGGGCCGGTTGTGCCCTCATGTGCTATGCGGCCGGGCGGTCCGGCCGGACCTGGAGGCGGTCAGACGAAGGGATTGTCGACGGTCTCGGCGTCGGGCGGCGGCAGGCGCTCGGGCAGCTCACGCGCCTCGAGTGCCTCGACCACCGCGCCCAGTTGCGCGTGCAGGCGGCGCGCCAGCGCGAGACCGGCCTTGTCGGCGGTCAGGTCGACGTCGCCGGAAATGGTGATGCGGTCGAGCCGGTTCTCCAGCATCAGGTTGCCGATCTCGAGGACGTCGGCTTCATTGGCAAAGGGCTTGAACGGTTTCTTCGGTGGCATGGCGCTCTCCTGGGCGGTGCAATCAGTTGCGTTGCTTCTTCTGGCGGATCTTCGGCAGCGCCAGCATCCGCTCCTTCTGCTGGCGGCTCAGGGAGGGCAGCAGTTCGATGCCGACGATGCGCTCCAGCTCGGCGACCGGGATCACCTGGATCGGCGCATCGGCGCGGTTCTCGACGAACCAGGCGGCGGCCGCCTTCTGGCGCGGACTGTACACCACCTTGTACAGGTGGCTCGGCACGATCACGTTGCCGACCTTGCGCAGGTTGGCGCCGAGGAAGGCCGGGCCGGTGATCACGTACAGGGAACCTTCGCGCTTGGCCATCTTGCGCACCGCGCCTTCGATCGGCGCCCAGATGTGGCGGTTGTGCTCGCGGTCCTGGGGGACCATGTTCGCCAGCGAGAAGCTTTCGCGCTGGGCGCGGCGGTCGGGCATGTCGCCGTTCGGCGCCAGGTGCCCGCGGTCGAAGCCGCTGCGCGCATAGTCGGACAGCTCGGCGCGCTGGCCGCGCGGCAGGCGCGGCTCGGGATGGAACTTGTTGTCGCGGTCCAGGCCCTCGGCGGCTTCGAGCTGGCTGGGCGCCAGGTGCTCGGCCGACCACAGCGCGGTGCGGGTGACGCTCGAATGCATGACGCCGAATTCGCTGTAGCACAGCTCGCGGGTGGCGGCGGCCAGCTTGGGGTTGCGGATCTCGGGCGCGCGGCCATCGAGGTAATGGTCGGGGCAGCTTGCGGCCTGGGCCGCGCCGGCGGCCAGCAGCATGCCGATGAAGCAGGCACGGGCGAGCCGGGCCAGGGTGGAACGAAACATGAGGATGTATGGGGCGAACCGAAAAATCGTTGGCCCGTATTGTAGCCGAGCGTCGTTGAGGGAGGTCAAACAATACACGTCCCGACACGCGCACGATTGAAAATGCCTTTCCGTCGGGAATGAGATAAACTTGCGCCTTTCTCAACAAAAGATTCCTTTTGGGAAAGTATACCCGAAGCGAATGAACCGTCCGCCAATCCCAGAGGACTTGCGCCGTTTTGTCCTGACGAGCATTCCCTCCGTCCCCTTCCTTGAGGCACTGCTCTTGCTGCGCGCGAATCCCGGCCAGCAATGGAGCGGAGAGACGCTGGCGCGCCGCCTGTACACCAGCGAGCGCACCGCCCAGGGACTCCTCGACGAGCTGTGCCGATCCGGCATGGCCGCGCCCTGCCCTGCGCCGAACGAGCATTCCTATTGCTATTCCCCTGCGTCCGAAGCACTGCGCGAGCGGATCGACGGCCTGGCCGAACTCTACGCACGCCACCTGGTGGACGTCACCAACCTCATCCATTCCACTCTCGACCGCAAGGCGCAGCAGTTCGCCGACGCCTTCCGCCTGCGAAAGGATTCCTAATGGGCGAACTCATCTACACCTTGTGCATGTTGACCTCGCTGGCCTGTACCTGGCTGCTGTTTGCCAGCTACCGGCGCACGCGTTACCGGCTCCTGTTCTGGAGCGGCCTGTGCTTTGCGGTGATGACTTTCAATAACCTGTTCCTGATCTTCGACAAGATCGTGTTCCCGAATGTCGATTTCATGCCGCTGCGGGTCATCAGCGCGCTGGTGGCGTGCCTGCTGTTGTTGTACGGCCTGATCTACGAGAAGGAGTGAGCCGATGGTCCAGATGATGTACGGCGCGATCTCGATGGCTTCGCTCACCATCGCCCTGTTCTTCCTGCGCTTCTGGCGCAATACCGGCGACCGCTTCTTCCTCTGGTTCGCCCTGTCCTTCTTCATCGAGGGCGTGCACCGCATCTATTCCGCGGTGCTGAACGAGGCCGGCGAGGATTCGCCGCTGCACTACCTGATCCGCGTGCTGGCCTACGGGATGATCGTGTGGGCGATCGTGGAAAAGAACCTGCCGCGCAAGGAGCGGCGCGACTAGCGTGCGCCCGGCCGGCGGACGCGGCGCGATAATGGGTCATGAGAAACCGTCAACAGGAGGACAGCATGGCCCCAGCACCCCAAGCAGAAAACGACCAGGCCCGGCCGCAGGCGAACCCCGTCGCCGGCGGCGGCCAGGACCAGCGTTCCGACAATCTGCTTCCCGGTGAGGAAGGCGCCGAGGACGGCCGCTTCGACGTGGCCGAGGAAGTCAGCCTCGACCAGCATTCCGACGAGGCGCGCCGGGTTGGACAGGTGCCCGAGAACGGCATCGCCGACGCGCTGCCCGACGCGCTCAAGACCCCGGTGCCCTCGCAGGGCGTGCCGGAAAAGGAGTAATTCCCCCCAGGGCCGCCGCGGGCGGCCCATCCCCTCTTAGCCACCCATCGTCACGCCCATCTTCAGGCCCTCGATCGTGTGCGCCTGCCGGATCGGCACGAGCTGCTCGACGACGCGGCAGTTCAGGTGTCTGCGTAGCTCTTCCGGCAGGCTGTCATGGTAGGCGCGCGACAGCTGCAGGTCGTGCTTGATGGCATTGGTCGCATCCGGCGCATCGGCGCCCACCACCAGCACCGGGCGCGAGACCTTCGAGCGGTTGGCGGTGCCGCGGTGGATGGTCAGGGCCGAACGCGCCGAGATGTCGCCCACCTGCGGCAGCTTGCGCTGGGCCAGGGCCTCGTAGCGCGGATACAGCGACTTGTCGGGGAACATCGGGTCGCCCTCGTACAGGTCCCACTGGGTGCCCGGGGCGATCTCGAAGGGGCCCATGTCCTCGGTGACGTCGACCGTGGTGAGGTTGAAGGCCAGCGAACTGAGGCGCCGGCCCTGGACCGTTTCCGGCGGCGAGGCGAAGTCGCGGTGCCAGGGCTGGTGCATCGCGCCCGGTCCCGGCACGTCGAAGCCCACTTCGACGATGCGCCATTCCGGCCCCAGCACCGCGCTGCAGACCGCGGCCACCCAGGGGTGGCTGGCGATGGTCACGAAGGAACGCAGGCGCTCCGGGTGCACCTCGACGTAATAGCGGTTCGGGCCGCGGTTCAGGGCCCCGCCCTCGCGCGCCAGTGCTTCTTCGAACAGCATGTCGATGTCGGCGCGCAGTTCTCCGATCAGCTCGCGGCTGAAGGCCCCGCGGCAGGCGATGATGCCGTCCCCGTAAATGCCGCGCATGATGTCGGCCACTTCGTATCGTGCGGTGCTAGCTCCGCTTTCCATGCTCCATTCCTCCTTTGTGCGTGCGGGCGGCCATGCGGCCGACACGTGGTCCATCGTCGGGAAATACTACTGGCAATTGCCAAGGCGCGGCGCAAGCACGGTGTGGCGGCCCCCGGACGTTGACAGGGAGGCATCCGGACCGTAGATTGTCGCCACTACTACAACAGGATCCGACCATGAGACACTCGCCGGCCCACAGGGGCACGCCTTGACGCCTGGCCCCGCAAGCGTGCTGTTCATCTGCGAACGCCCGGTTCCCGACCCGGTGCTGGGACGCGTCGCGGACGAGCTTGGGGAGACGGTCCTGCATGCCCGTTCGGTTGCGGCGGGCCTGGAGCAGGTGCGCCACCATGACTTCGCGCTGATGCTGGTCGGCTATGCTGGCGACGCCGGCGCGCTGGCCGCCACCATCCGCCAGGTCAGGGCCACGCGCCGCTCGGTCCACACGCCGGTGGTCGCACTGGGCGTACCCGCCGGCGCCGGTTTCCCGGTCGACCCCCTGTATGAGGCCGGCGCGGTGGCGGTGCTGACCGAGCCCCTGTCGCCGGTGATCCTGCGCGCCAAGCTGCGCTTCTATATCGACGCCTTCCAGGCCTCCGCCGAGCGGCGGCGCGCCGAGGCGGACCTCATCGATGCCAGTGCGCGGCTCGAATCCATCATCGCCGCCGCCGAGCTGGGGGTGTGGTCCTGGGACATCGGTCCCGACCGCGTCGCCGGCGACGATCGCATCGCCGCCCTGTTCGGCATTCCCGATGCAATGGGCGATGGTGCGCCGGTGGCGCGCTATTTCGAAGCGATCCACCCCGACGACGTGGCGGCCGTGCAGGCCCTGCTGTCGGACGCGGTGGCGCGCGGTGCGCCTTACGACGCGACCTTCCGCATCCGGCGCGCCGGCGGCGGCTGGCGCTGGGTCATTGCGCGCGGCAGCGTGGCGCCGGCGGCGGACGGCAGCGCGCGCATGCGCGGCGTCGTCATCGATGCCTCGCGCCAGTTCGAGGCCGAACAGCAGCTGCGCCTGAGCGAGGAGCGCTACCGCACCCTGTTCGATTCGATCGACGAGGGCGTGTGCGTCATCGAAATACTGTACGACAATACCGGACAGCCCTGCGACTACCGCTTCCTGGAGACCAATCCGGCCTTCGTCAAGCATACCGGCCTGGCCAATGCGATTGGCCGCAGCATCCGCCAGATCGCGCCGCACCATGAGCGCTATTGGTTCGAGATTTATGGAAGGGTTGCCGCGACCGGCGAGGCGGTGCGCTTCGTGAACGAAGCGCGCGAGCTGGGCCGCTGGTTCGACGTCTATGCGGCCCGGATCGGGCCGCCGGAGCAGCACCGGGTCGCGGTCGTGTTCAACGACATCACCGAACGGCGCAAGGGCGAGGACGCGCTGCGCCAGATGGCGGCCGACCTGGAAGAAGCGAACCGCATCAAGACCGAATTCCTGGCCACCCTCGCCCACGAGCTGCGCAACCCGCTGGCGCCGCTGCGCAGCGGCCTGCAGTTCATCCGGCGCGCGCCCGAGGACCCGGCGGCGGTGGCGCGCATCCACGAGATCATGGAACGCCAGCTCGGGCAGCTGGTCCACCTGGTCGACGACCTGCTCGACGTGGCCCGCATCACGCGCGGCCAGGTGGCGCTCAAGCGGGAACGCATCGACCTGGCCGACGTGCTGTCGGCGGCGGTCGAGACCAGCATGCCGCTGATCGAGGCGGCGCGCCACCAGCTCGACCTGCGCCTGCCGCAGGAAACCCTGGTGGTGGATGCCGACCCCACCCGCCTGACCCAGGTGGTGTCCAACCTGCTCAACAACGCGGCGCGCTACACGCCGCGCGGGGGCAGCATCGTGCTGGCGGCCGAACGCGACGGCAATGACGCGGTCATCGCCGTTTCCGACAACGGCATCGGCATCGACCCGGCGCGCCTGGAAGAGGTGTTCAAGATGTTCACCCAGATCGGCGAAGGCCGCCGCCATGCGGCGGGCGGGCTGGGCATCGGCCTGTCGCTGGTGCGCAGCCTGGTGGAACTGCATGGCGGCAGCGTGCGGGCGAGCAGCGCCGGCACCAATGCCGGCAGCGTGTTTACCGTGCGCCTGCCGCTGGCGCCCGTGGAGCCTACCGCGCCGGCGCCCGGGCCGGCGGATGCAGCCGCGGCGGCGCGCATGGCGCGGCGCGTGCTGGTGGTGGACGACAACCGCGATGCGGCCGAGACGCTGTCGGCCGTGCTGGGCCAGCTCGGCCACCAGGCGCTGGTGGCCAACGACGGCCACCAGGCGCTGCGCATGATGGCGGGATTCCAGCCCGACGTCGTGTTCCTCGACCTCGGCATGCCGGGCATGTCGGGCTTCGAGGTGGCCGAAGCGATCCGGCGCGAGCCGCGCTATGCCGGCGTGCGGCTGGTCGCCCTGACCGGCTGGGGCGGCGAGGCCGACCGCGAGCGCAGCGCCCGCGCCGGCTTCGACCGGCATCTCACCAAGCCGGCCACCACCGCCGCCATCGAGGAAGCGCTGGCCTGAGCTACCAGGGGATCGACAGCAGCACCTCGGCCATGCGCGGCCAGCACAGCCCTGCCACCTCGGACCGCGCGGCCCAGCGGTAGCCGTCCATCTCGGGCGTCGGCGCGCCGCTCAGGCGGTGCGGGAAGGTGGTGCTGCAACGCAGGTGCGCCAGGCTGTCGAGCGCGGGGCCCGGTTCCGCCATGAACAGGTGCAGGCGCTTGTCGCGCCGGTAGGCGAAGGGCCCGAGCTCGCGCAGCAGCGCCGCATCGAACACAAGCCCGGTCTCCTCGCGCAGCGCCGCTTCCAGCTCGGTTTCGCCGGGATCGCGCATGCCTTTCGGGATATCCCACCTCGGCGTATTGGTGACGTGGCACAGCAGCAGCTCGCGCCGCGGATTGACCACCAGGATGCCACACGAGACGCTGTGTCTTGCCATGCCGTCCAATGTATCGGCCGGGCCGAGCCATTGTCAATTGTGCGCGCCGCAGGCCTGCTGCCCCCCACACTACTCCCTTTGCCATGACGATGGGATGGGGTAAGGGATGGAATATTTGTTGAGTAATAATGACCTGGAAAACTGGACGATGGCGGTCGGCGTCTTCATCGGCGCGACCGCCCTGATGGTGGTTGTGCGCATGTTCTTCCTGCGCCGGCTGAGCAATATGGCGAACCGCACCGTGACGCGGGTGGACGACCTGGTGGTCAAGATGCTGAACCGGAGCTACCTTGTGTTCAAGCTGGCCATCGCCGCCTACCTCGCCAGCATTTTCCTCGTGATGCCGGAAAGCTGGCGCCTGGTGGTGTCGCGGATCGCCGTGGCCTCGCTGATCCTGCAGCTGGGCATCTGGGGCGACACCGCGTTGCGCGGCTGGCGCAGCCAGCTGCTCGCCACGCCCGGCGACGGCGCGCGCAAGGCCTCGAGCACCATCCTGTTCTTCATGATGCGCCTGGTGGTCTGGACCGTGGCCTTCCTGATGACGCTGGATAACTTCGGCTTCAACATTACCACCCTGGTCGCCAGCCTGGGCATCGGCGGCATCGCGGTGGCCCTGGCTACCCAGAATATCCTCGGCGACCTGTTCGCCTCGCTCTCGATCATGCTCGACAAGCCCTTCGAGGTGGGCGACTTCATCATCGTCGGCGACGCCCTCGGCGCGGTCGAATACATCGGCCTGAAGACCACGCGCCTGCGCGGGCTCGGCGGCGAGCAGATCGTGTTCTCGAACGGCGAGCTGCTCAGGAGCCGGATCCACAACCACAAGCGCATGGAGTCGCGACGCGTCGCCTTCCTCCTGCGGGTCGCCTACGGCACCAGCGAAGCCCAGGTGACCGCGATCCCGGCCATGATCCGCGAGATCATCTCGTCGCGGGCCGACGTCAATTTCGAGCGGGCCCACTTCTTCCGCTACGGCGACTGGTCGCTCGACTACGAGGTGGTGTACCACTTCAAGAGCCCCGACTACATCCTGCACATGGACACCCAGGAGCAGATCCTGCTGCAGATCTACCGCGCCTTCCAGCGCGAAGGCATCCAGTTCGCGCACCCGCTCTCGGTGGTGCGGGTGGCGGGCGCCCACGATCCGGTCGGCGGCTGGCCGCCCGCCGCGCCGGATCCCGGCGGCGCGCTGCGCCACTGAGCATCGGACACGCGACGGTATGCGCCGGAGCGGTCCTACAGCACTGGGCCGGGCAGTCCTATTCCGCGGCCGAGGCCGGCGGCCTAAGATGGACTCACCTCTTCCGGAAACGAGTACCCCCGCAGGACGCGGCGGCAGCGGCTGGAAGAGAAGCGACCAACCCTGTCATCGATAAAGGAGACCATCATGGCATCGAACAACCAGGGCAACAGCAAGCGCGGCTTCGCCTCCATGGACCAGCAGCAGCAGCGTGAGATCGCCTCGCAGGGCGGCCGCGCATCCGGCGGCGGCAACCGCGGCAACTCGCAGAGCGGACGCGGCGGGAACTCGCAAAGCGGCGGCGGCGGCAATGGCGGCGGTGGCCGCGGCTTCGCCTCGATGGATCCGCAGCGCCAACGCGAAATCGCTTCGCAGGGCGGCCGCGCGGCCCACGCATCCGGCAACGCCCACGAGTTCACCTCGGAAGAGGCGCGCGAGGCCGGCCGCATGAGCCACAAGAACGACGGCAACCAGCAGAGCGGCAACCGCGGTAATTCGCAAAGCGGCGGCAATGGCGGCGGACGTGGCGGCAACCGCTGAGCGGGTCGCCTGACCCTCGCAACATGGTCAAAACGGCGCGGTGTCCCAGGACACCGCGCCGTTTTTGTTCGTACGACGCCCGCAGCGGATACCCGTAGGGTGGGCGGCTCTACCAAAGGTCGGGGCCGGCCCGCGGTCTTGGCGCCGCCCACGCGGTGATCGTCAGCGGCGAGATCGTCGTGTCCGCAATCGGAGCCCCTAGCTATCACCGCGTGGGCCGCCCATACGCCATTGAGGGGGACATTGCCGGGTAGAGCCGCCCACCCTACGCGGGGAGCGACGCACGCAAAAAAACACGGCGGCGGTACCCGCGAGGGTCCGCCGCCGTGCCGTCGCCAGTCAGCGCCACCGGTTGCCCGGTGCGCTGGCCGCTTACCCTGTCAGGCGCTCTTCGCCACCGGGACCTTGGCCGCCTTCACCGGCAGCACGTCGGCCTTGGCGACATCCGGATTGGCCGGCAGGCGCGCGTGGCGGCCCGGCACGGCGCTTTCGATCAGCTCGTGCATGCGGCTGGCGGTCAGGTCCCAGGAGGTATTGGCCACCACTTCGCGCATGCGCTTGGCCATGACCTGGCGCTCGCCTTCGCTCAGGGCCAGCTGGCGTTCGCAAGCGGCGATGAACTCTTCCGGGGTCGCGGCGACCGCCACCACGTCGCCATACGGCACCTTGACGTCGGTGATCGGGGTCGACACCGCCGGCAGCTCGGCCGCCATGTACTCGAGCACCTTGGTCGGCGAGATGAACTTGGTCGAATCGTTCATGGCGAACGGCAGCAGGCACACGTCCCAGCCGGCCAGGAACTTCGGCAGCTGGTCGTAGCTGCGCTGGCCCATGTAGTGGACGTTGGGCTGCTTCGGCAGCGTGGCCGGGTCGATCTTGACGACCGGGCCGACCATCACGATCTGCCATTCCGGATGGGCGTCGGCCATTTTGGAGACCAGTTCGACGTCGAGGCGCTCGTCGATGACGCCGTAGAAGCCCAGGCGCGGATGCGCGATATGGGCCTGGTCCGGATGCGAGATCGCGCGGTCCTGGGCCTGGCGGAAGTGCTTGGCGTCGACGCTGCTCGAGAAGCAGTGCGCGTTCGCGTGACGGTCGCGCTTGGACTGGTACAGGCTCGGGCCGCCGGTGAAGACGACATCGGCCATGTTCAGCAACGCGCTTTCGCGCTGCAGCAGCTGTTTCGGCGCGTTCTTGAACATTGCCAGCTCGTCCATGCAATCGTAGACGATCTTGGACGGGTTCAGGCCCTGCAGCAGCGGCAGCGCCATCGGGGTATAGAACCAGACGACCGGCTGCTCGCCGTCCGGCACGAGGTCGGCCAGCAGGGTCTGCAGGGTCGGAAGCTGGTCATCGTGGAAACCTGGTGCATGGATGCCGGTATGCGGCTGGCACACCGTGATGTTCGGCGCGACGGCCGTCTTCTTCAGGTATGCCTGCCCTTCGCTATAGACCGGTTCCTCGACAAACAGGATATCGTAGTGTTCCGCCAGACGGGTCATCAGGTGCTGGGGACGCTGGAAGACGAAATCCCAGCGCAGGTGGCAAAACACGATCAAGGTCGGCATATTCATTTCCTTTCGCCTTCGTGGCGCTATTTTGTTGGCAAAGCCTGGCGTTTTCTCTCTGTTGGCCAGTTCCCCGGGTGTGGACAATTGCGGTTCAATCCCACACCGGACCCGCTAATCTTAACATGCAAAATTGCCATTATTTTCATTTATGCATTGAAATATTGCTAAGTAGAAATGTTGCAACCAGATGTTACAAAGACCTCTCATAGGAGAGAGCTGCCTGCTGAGCGCACTCATGTAGGGTGGCTCCTACAGCCATACAAGAAAATCCACTACGAAAAGTCATCGCACTTTTTACAGTGCCCGGGCGCGCAGGGGCGCCGCCGGGACCACCGGCGGCGATCTTTGTTTGGGGAAATCGGCGATTGAAGGCGCCATGCGGCCGCCGCAAGCGCCGCCGGGGTGGCGGGAGCGCGGTCGGAAGGCCTTAGCGCCGTCAACCCGGCTGGTAGGGTTCGGCGCCTTCGGCGTGCCCGTCCTCGCTGAAACCGGTGGCGACCGACACGCCCTCCAGGCCGAGCGACAGCAGCGCATCGCACAGGTTGTCGATTTCCGCGCCGAGGTCGGCGGCGAGGTCGACCGGAGTCTCGACGCTGCCCCAAGGCGTGCCGCCGTCGAGCGCATACAGGTTGATGCGCAGGACGATGTACTCGCCCGCGTCGAGCGGCGCGACGGCGGCATGGACCTGGTCCGGCGCCAGGTCCTTGTCGGACAGCGTGCGTGCGATCTCGGACAGGATGCCGAGGGTGGTGAGCTCGCTCACGCCCTGCTCCTTGGCGCCGTAGAACAGGTCCTGGTAGAGGAAGTCGACATGGATGCCGTCGGGCTCGCGCCCCAGCAGGCGCCGCACCAGTGGGGCGGCCTGCGCGGTCCAGGCGCGGAAGCGCTCCTCGCGCGCCGCGTACCAGGCGTCGGCGCCCGCTTCGTCGCGCGGCACCGCATAGAACGGGTCGTCGGTACGCTTGAGCGAAAAGCCCAGCAGGAAGCGCAGCTCCAGGGCCGACTCGTCGGGCGCGAAGCGCTCGCCGGTCCAGCCGCGGATGCTCGCTTCGATGGTCGGCGCCGGCTGCAGTTTCTTCTCCAGCAGCGTGCCGGCAGCCTCGCGCAGCATCTCCTGCAGGCTCGAATAGGACACGTGGTCGATCTCGGCCAGGTCGTAGGCGTGCTGGACCAGCACCAGCTTGCCGCCGGCGCTCTCCAGCCCGGCCGGGTGGAAGCTGTTGGCCAGCGCCTCGAAGGCCTCTTCGTCCTGGAAGGTGTCGGCGGCCTGCAGGCCCCCGGTGCTGCGCACGAACAGCGGGATCAGGAAGGCGTCGATCTCGTACTCCACGCCCTTGCCGTTGCCGTCCTCGCGCCGCAGGCGCAGGTTGGCGGCTTCTTCCTCGATGCGGCCGCGCAGCAGGCGGCAGGCCTCGGGATCGGTATAGCGCGCCGTTTCGATCGCTTCGTACAGCGCCTCGTCGCGCTTCTTGCGCAGCAGCTTGCGCACCGCGGCCAGGAGTTCCTCCTCGCGTTCGTCGGCACTGCCGAAGCCGGGCGCCTCCTCCCTTTCGGCGATCGCCAGGGCCAGGTCGGCCAGGTCCTGCGCCACGGAGGCGTTGTCGGGCTCGCGCGGATTATTCGAGGTACGGGGCAGCGGACGCTTATTCTTCGGCATGACATGTGGTGGTAATGATGGAGATGCCATGTTAGCGCATTGGCACCGATGCGCGGGGCCACGCTGCATGCCGGAGCAGCCAATACTCGCTCGGCAGTACCGCGGAGTGTTATGCTTCAGCCAAAACACGCCTGGAGTCCAATAATAATGCTCGACCGATTCTTCAAACTCACCCAAAGCGGCACCACCGTCCGTACCGAACTGCTGGCCGGCCTGACCACCTTCCTGACGATGGTGTACATCATCTTCGTCAATCCTTCGATCCTGGGCGACGCCGGCATGCCGAAGGAATCGGTGTTCGTGGCCACCTGCCTGGTGGCGGCGCTCGGCACCGCCGTGATGGGCCTGTACGCGAACTACCCGATCGCGATGGCCCCCGGCATGGGCCTGAACGCCTATTTCGCCTATGCCGTGGTGCTGGGCATGGGCATCCCGTGGCCGGCGGCGCTGGGCGCGGTGTTCATGTCCGGCTGCCTGTTCATCCTGGTTTCCCTGCTGGGCCTGCGCGGCATGATCGTGAACGGCATCCCCAAGTCGATGCGGGTCGCGATCACGGTCGGCCTGGGCATGTTCCTGGCGCTGATCGCGCTGAAGAACGCCGGCATCGTGGTAGCCAGCCCGGCGACCCTGGTCAAGGCCGGCGACCTGCACAAGCCGGAAGCCATCATGGCCATCGTCGGCTTCTTCGCCATCGTCGCGCTCGACCGCCTGCGCGTGAAGGGCGCGATCCTGATCGGCATCGTGCTGGTGACGGTGCTGTCGTTCTTCTTCGGCGGGAACACCTATAACGGGATCTTTTCGGCCCCGCCCTCGATCGAGCCGACCCTGTTCAAGCTCGACATCGCCGGCGCCCTGTCGGTCGGCATCATGAACGTGGTGCTGGTGTTCTTCCTGGTCGAGCTGTTCGACGCCACCGGCACCCTGATGGGCGTAGCGCGCCGCGCCGGCCTGCTGGTCGAGGGCAAGATGGACCGCCTCAACAAGGCTTTGCTGGCCGACAGCGGCGCGATCGTGGCCGGCAGCGTGCTCGGCACCTCGAGCACCACCGCCTACCTGGAAAGCGCCTCGGGCGTGCAGGCGGGCGGCCGCACCGGCCTCACGGCGCTGACCGTGGCGGTGCTGTTCCTGGCCTGCCTGTTCATCGCGCCGCTGGCCGGCGTGGTCCCGGCCTACGCCACCGCGCCGGCCCTGCTGTTCGTCGCCTGCCTGATGCTGTCCGACCTGGGCGAAGTCGAATGGGGCGATTCCACCGAGAGCATCCCGGCCGCGGTCACCGCCCTCGTCATGCCCTTCACCTTCTCGATCGCGGAAGGCATCGCCTTCGGCTTCATCAGCTACGCGGTGCTCAAGCTGCTGACCGGCCGGGCACGCGAGGTGGCGCCGGTGGTCTGGGTGATTGCCGCCCTGTTCACGTTCAAGATCGTCGTGATCGGAACCTAGCTCGGTCCGATGCCAGACATCCAAGGGAGTTGATTAAAACGCGCCAAATGTGTCTCAAAGCACCGTTTTGCGCGTTCTTTGGGATACAATGTCGCGCATCTTGCTGGCAATACAGTGCTTATGAAACACTTCAAATTCCCTGCATCTCTTCTTGCGCTCGGCCTGTGCGCCTTCCATGGCGCCGCACAGGCTGACTTCGACCTCCCGGCGGTCGGCAACGTCCACGGGCCGATCTCCGTGGCCAAGCCCGAGATCCCCGAAGGCGGATGGTTCACTTCGGCCGAGCTGGGCGCGATCACCACTTCGGGCAACACCACCGGCACCTCGGTCACGGGCAAGATCGACGCCCGCCACGAGACCGCCAACTGGAGCCATGAATTCGTCGTCAGCGGCTTCTTCAAGGAAGACGAATACGAGAACGACGACGGCAACATCGAGCGCAGCAAGTCGGCGGAACGCTTTGCCGCCTCGGCCAAGGCATCGCTCAAGCTGCTGGGCGAAAACAAGCGCGCCTTCGTGATCGGCTCGCATGTCACCGACCGCTTCGGCGCCTACAACCGCTATTCCTCGATCGCGGTCGGCCACGGCTCGCGCTGGCTCAACACCCCCGACACCTCGCTCGACGTCGAGATCGGCCCGGGTTATTTTGCCGGCGAGCGCGCCACCGGCGAGGACGAGAGCGGCCTCACGGTGCGCGGCGCGGCCCAGCTGCGCTGGCGCGTCAGCCCTTCGGCCTTCTTCGCCCAGACGGTCAGCGTCGAGAAAGGCACCTCCAACACCCGTTCGGTGGCCGAGACCTCGCTCAGCACCAAGATCAATTCGACCATGCAGATGAAGGCCGGCTTCAGCGCGCGCAACGACTCCAGCGTCCCGGACGGCAAGAAGAACACCGATACCCAGACTTCGCTGACGATGGTCTATTCGTTCTGAGGCCAGCGGCCGGGACGAACGTCAAAAGGGCCCCGTTCGGGGCCCTTCGTCATTTAGCGGGACGCCGGCTGCGGCGCAGCCCCGGTGTGCCCGTCCCCGACCGCCAGCAAGGCAAACAAGCTCAGCAGTGCCGCGGCCGTCAGGTAGTAGCCGACCCAGGCCAGCCCGTAGTTGGTGGCCAGCCAGGTGGCGATGTAGGGCGCCAGCGAAGCGCCCAGGATGCCGGCGAAATTGAAGGTCAGCGAGGCCCCGGTGTAGCGCACCTCGGCCGGGAACAGCTCGGCCAGCAAGGTGCCGAGCGGCCCGTAGGTAAAGCCGATCAGGCACATGCCGAGCACCATGAAGGCAGCCACCGCGACCAGACTGCCGGAACCGAACAGCGGCCCGAACAGCAGCCCGAACACGGCAATCGCCGCGCTCACCAGGATCATCGCCATGCGCCGTCCGTGGCGGTCGGCCAGCAGCGCCGACGGCGGGATCGTCAGCGCGAAGAACACCACCGCGACCAGCTGCATGGTGAGGAAGGCCTGGCGCGAAAAGCCCAGCCTGGTCGTGCCCCAGCTCAGCGCGAACACCGTCATCAGGTAAAACACCACGAAGGTCACCAGCGCGACGACGGTGCCCAGCACCAGCGCGCGGGTATGGTCCTTGAGCACCGCCAGCGCCGGCACCTTGACCCGCTCGTTACGATCCAGCACCTTCTGGAAATCCGGGGTCTCGGTGATTTTCAAGCGCACGTACAGGCCGACCAGGACCAGCAGCGCGCTGGCCAGGAAGGGAATCCGCCAGCCCCAGCGGAAGAATTCCTCGTCCGCCATCAGGGTGCCCAGCAGCAGGAAGGTGCCGCCCGACAGGAAGAAGCCGATCGGCGCCCCCAGCTGCGGGAACATCCCGTACCAGGCGCGTTTTCCCGGCGGCGCATTCTCGGTCGCCAGCAGCACCGCCCCGCCCCACTCGCCGCCCAGGCCCAGGCCCTGGCCGAAGCGGCACAGGGCTAGCAGCAACGGCGCCAGCGTGCCGATCGAATCATAGGTGGGCAGCAGGCCGATCAGCACGGTGGAGATGCCCATGGTGAGCAGCGCCGCCACCAGGGTCGCCTTGCGGCCGATGCGGTCGCCGAAGTGGCCGAAGACGGCCGAACCCACCGGCCGGGCGAAGAAGGCGATGGCGAAGGTGGCCAGCGACTGCAGGGTCGCCGCGGCCGGGTCGGCGGCCGGGAAGAACAGCCGCGGGAAGACCAGCACCGCCGCGGTGGCGTAGATGTAAAAGTCGTAGAACTCGATGGTGGTGCCGATCAGGCTCGCGAACAGGACCGTGCGCGGCTTGTTGGCAGGGGCGGCGGCGGCGGCCTCGCTCATGCTGCACCGGCCTGGGCCAGTGCGACGCGGACTTCGTCGGCGGACACCGGACGCACCACGCGCGCCACCTCTTGCCCATCCTTGAGCACGACCACGGTCGGCCACAGCTTGATGCGGAACGAGCGCCCCAGCGGGCGACCGGGACCATCCTCCACTTTCACGTGGCGCACACCCTGGCTGCCCGCCAGGGCCTCGTCGATCAGGGGCTCGGCGGCGCGGCAGTAGCCGCACCAGTTGGCGCCGAAGTCGAGCATCACGGTGCCGGGCATGGCGTCGACGGCGCTGCGTTCGGGCTGGGCGGTTTCGTAGGGTGCGGACATGCGGGTCTCCTCCTTGTGGTGCGATTGGTATCGATATGGTAAGCGTACCTCAAAAAGTTGCCATTGGCACGGCCCGCGGGTCGATGCCGGGTCGAGAATGGCGCGCAAGGTGAAACAGCGTACGGAATGCATCGGTTGTGGCTGGCACTCTGGCGGCAAGCAAAGTGAACAAGGAGGCCATCATGTCCGACAACCTGCAGAACCGTGGCGCGCAGGACCGTGCCCGCATCAACGTCAACGAGGAATGGGAAGTGCGCCACTGGACCGAAGCGCTCGGCGTGAGCAAGGAAGAGCTCGAACGCGCGGTGAAACAGGTCGGCCCGAGCGCCGAAGCCGTGCGCGAGCACCTGAAGCGCCACTGATCCCACGGTGCGGGCAAGGGGCCCGCTCCCTGCCCGCGCCGGCTTCACGGCGCCCATCCGGCGCGCCTGCGCCTGGCCCTGGCCGGCCATCGCGCGGCGCGCTGCCAACCGTGCGCCGCTGCCGCATGCCCTTCCCCGCCTATTCCGGCACGCGCGGCCGGCGCCGGCCCTCCCGATAAGGAGTCCGGTTTGAACAATCTTTCCCAATTATTTGCATCTCTTGACATAACTCTGCCGAACGCCCTGTTCGCCGTCGCCGCCACCGTCGCCAGCTACGCGCTAATGCACGGCGCCCTGATCCTGTTCCGCCGCCGGCTCGGCCAGCTGAGCGAGGAGCACCAGCACCGTACCATCGCCCAGGTACTGGGCAAGACCCTGGCCCACACCGGCGTGTTCGCCATCGTCGCCACCTCGATCCTGATCGGCCTGTCGGTGCTGGACCTGCCCGAACCCTGGAACACGCGCCTGGGCCACCTGTGGTTCTTCACGCTCGGCATCCAGATCGCCGCCTTCCTGCACCGCGCCGTCAAGATCGGCGCGCGCCGCTATTTCCTGAGCCACGGACGCGGCGCGGTCGACGACCAGGTCACGGTCGCCCACACGGTCGTGATCTGGCTGCTGCAGACCACGGTCTGGGTGGTGTTCGTGCTGGCCATGCTGTCCAACCTGGGCATCAACGTCACCACCTTCGTCGCCAGCCTCGGTATCGGCGGCGTGGCCATCGCGCTGGCGGTTCAGAACATCCTGGGCGACCTGTTCGCCTCGATGTCGATCGCGGTGGACAAGCCCTTCGAGGTCGGCGACTTCATTACGGTCAACAATTTCAGCGGCACGGTCGAGCATGTGGGATTGAAGACGACACGGGTACGCGCCCTTGGCGGCGAGCAGATCATCGTTGCAAACGCCGAACTGCTGCGCAACACGGTCTACAACTACCGGCGCATGAGCACGCGCAGGATCGTGTTCACGCTGCGCGCCAGCCCGACCACGCCGCGCGAGCTGGCGGCGCGGGTGCCGGAGATGCTGCGCGAGATCGTCGCGAAACACGACAAGCTGCGCTTTGACCGCGCCCACCTCAAGACGCTCGACCAGAACTGGATCGAGTACGAGATTGTCTACACCATGCTCGACGCCAGCTTCGACCTCTACATGGACACCCAGCAGGCCATCAACCTCGACGCCATGCAAATGTTCGAAGAGCTGGGCATCTCGACCGCGCCGCGTCCCCAGCACGTCTTGCTGCAGGAAGCGCCCGAGGCGCGCGACCTGCGCGGCGAGGAAAAGCCGGCCGCCAACGAAGACACGCCGGGCGCAGCTTCCGCGCGCCCGCGCTACCTCAATCACTGACCGAAAGGAAACGCGATGACCCAAACGCAACAGCCAGCACAGCAGCAGGAACCGCCGGGCACCGAGGCGCAGCTCACGCCGAAGGCCGACCACGGCGAGTCGAGCTACCAGGGCTCCGGCAAGCTGAAGGACAAGGCCACCCTCATCACCGGCGGCGACAGCGGCATCGGCCGCGCCGTCGCCCTGGCCTTCGCGCGCGAGGGAGCGGATGTCCTGATTGCTTACCTGAACGAACACGAGGATGCGCAGGAGACCGCGCGCCTGGTCGAGGAAGCCGGCCGCAAGGCGGTGCTGGTGCCGGGCGACCTGGCCGAACCGAGTCACTGCCGCGCGATCGTCGACAAGGCGGTGCAGGAATTCGGGCGCATCGACGTGCTGGTCAACAATGCCGCCTTCCAGATGACTCACGACTCGCTGGAAGAGATCCCTGACGACGAATGGGAGTATACCTTCAAGGTCAACATCACCGCGATGTTCCATATCTGCAAGGCGGCGGTGCGGCACATGCAGCCGGGCTCATCGATCATCAACACCACCTCGATCAATTCCGACAACCCGAAACCGACCCTGCTGGCCTATGCCGCCACCAAGGGCGCCATCGCCAACTTCACTGCCGGCCTGGCCCAGTTGCTGGCCGAGAAAGGCATCCGCGTGAACTCGGTGGCGCCGGGTCCGATCTGGACGCCGCTGATTCCCGCCACCATGCCGCCCGACCAGGTCGAAAGCTTCGGCCAGCAGGTGCCGATGAAGCGGCCCGGCCAGCCGGCCGAGGTGGCGCCGGTCTACGTGCTGCTGGCTTCCAACCAGGCCAGCTACATCTCCGGGGCGCGCATCGCGGTGACGGGCGGGACCCCGATCCTGTAGGAGCTAGTTTGCGCCGTTCGCACGGCCCCGGGCCGAGGCGTTTGCGCTCAGCGAGAGGGAGGCCGCAGCGCCGCCCTTAGCCGAGGTGGACTTCCTGGCGCTGCCGGAATCGGCGTCCGAGCCTGCACGTACCGCACGGCCTGCACTGCCGGCCATGCTCGCTGCGCCGGATGCATCCAGGCCGAGGTTTGCAGCGTTTTCGCCCGCAGCAGACGCGCTGCTTCCATCCTGTGCCCCGGCACCGGCAGGCTGCGACAGCGCGCCGGTGCCCGACACCGATCCCGTCGCAGCTGCCAGCATGGACCTTGCGCCCTGGCCGCCGCCGCGTACACCTTCGCCTGCTGCCCGCACGCCGCTATGTACGGCCGCGCTGCCGCTGCCTGCGGCGTCCCGGCCGGCGGAACGCAGTTGCGCCACCCTGTCGGCGGCCACATCCGCCGCGCCGCGCAAGCCGCCGGCGGCCTGGCCAGGGCCGAGTGCACCGGTCGCGGCGCCATCGCCCGACACCGTGCCCGCCAGGGCGCCGTTCACGCCGCCGAGTCCGCGGCCGGCGCCCGGCGCATCCGGCTGCGGGCGTGCTTCCCGTACGCGCTCGACGGCCTGGCCGGCCATGCTCCTTGTCGGGCGTGCGACTTCGGCATCCAGGCGGCCGGCGCCGCGCACCATGCTTGACGCGTCGATGCCGCCCATCCGGCCCATGCCCCCTCCGATCATGCCGCCAACCGAGCCGCCAAGGGACCCGCCACCCAGCAACTGGGCATGGGAGGATGCGGCGACACCCAGGGACAGGGCGATGACGATGTGCTGGACGATCTTCTTGGCTTTCATGGTGTTCTCCTTGTGAGTGGCGCGACTGATTTCGCTGCCGATACAAGGAAAACGATGCCGCGTGGCGATTTATTCCATCAACGCAAAAAAAAAGTTCGGCGCTGTCACCGTTACGTGTTGGAGATCTTGAACCGTTGAGCTGGGCCGATGTCGAACCACTGTCCGATCGACAGTGGAGGTGGCAATGCAGGCGGCAAGCCTCAAACCTTGGCTTTCCCGCTTCAATGGCGTGGCCTCGCGCTATCTGCCCAATTATCTCGGCTGGCAGTGGGCGATCGACGGACGTCGTGTCGGATCGGCGGAAGCGATGCTGCGAATAGCGCTGGGTAGGTCCAACATCGAACGGTGACAGCGCCAAAAGTTCAGCGCAGGCGCGCGGGGTCGATACGGACCTCGGTTCCGACCACACCATGACCGGTCGCATTGCTGATGCTGCCATCCGTGGCTTTCGCTTCACGTACCAATGCGGCCAGCGCACGCCGGGCTGCCTCGGGATCGGGACGCGCCAGGTCGCGCGCCAGAAGCCCCGCCACGATAGGCGCGGCATACGAGGTACCCCGCACCTGCCGGTAGGGCGGACTGCCGGGTACCGCGCTGACCATGTGATTCCCCGGGGCTGCGAACATCACCTGCGGTCCGCGCCCGGCCTCGGGCAAGGGCTGGCCGCGCCGGTCGACACCGCTCACGCCGACCACGCCCGGATAGCTGGCCGGGTACAACGGCGCCGCCGCCGGGCCGTCGTTGCCGACCGCCGCCACCAGCAGGTGTCCACGTCCCACCAGTGCCGCTACCGCGCGCTCCAGCGCCGCATTGCGCGGACCCACCAGGCTGATGTTCACCACACCGACCCGTTCGCGCGCCAGCCAGCCGAGCGCGGCCATGATTCGGTCGACCGATCCGCCGGCCGGTTCGTCGCAATAGACGTCCGCCGCATACAGGCTGGCGCCGGGCGCCGCGCCGCTGAAATGGGGCGAACGGCCGACCATCAGGGCGGCCACGGCCGTCCCGTGCGGCGCCGGATGCTGCGCGCCGCCGCATCCCCATTGGCGGACCTCGACCTTGTCGAACACGACGTGGGAACGGTCGACGCCGCTGTCCACCAGGCCAACACGTACCGCAGCGCCCGCACCCGGTCCGGACGCGAGGCCGGCGCCGTCCCCGGTCTGCGCTCCGCTGCCGCTGAACAGGTGGTTGAAGTCGTAGACACCCTCCGGATCGGCCGAGCGCAGCGCCTCCAGCAGGCTGGCCACGGATGGCCCGCTCGCTAGCTGCGCCCGGAACACCACCAGGCGCTGGCCGAGGTCCGGATAGGCCTCCTCCCGCACAATGGACAGGCCGGCTGCGGCGGCGGCCTGCATGCCGGCCGGGCCCGGCGACCAGGCCAGGATCTCGCCGCGCACGATGACGTTCCCGTCGGGATCCTGTGCCAGGCGCTGCGGATGGCGCGCCAGCAGGCCGGCGAGCCGGTCGACGCGCAGGCGTCCCAAGTCAGGCAGCGGCGTCCGGTCCAGCAGGCGCTCGAGCGGCCGCCGCAGTTCCCCGGTCCCGAGCGGGCCGATACGCTCGGGCAAGGACAAGGAAGGCAGCGTCGGCAAACCGAGCTGGGCACGGGCCGGCGAGGCGGCGGCAAGCAACATGCAAACGAGCAAGAGTCGACCTGTTTTCATGCGAGGATCATATATGATTGCAACTGAGGATTGCACCTGAGATATGTATGAACGAATCGACGATGGAATAAAATCCCTGCGCCGCACGTTATCCTTGAAAGACCGCCGAACATGCTAGCCAGCGAGATTGCCGCCCTGCTGCCGCGGATGCGCCGTTTCGCGCGTTCGCTCACCTACCATCGCGAAGACGCGGACGACCTGGTCCAGATCGCGATGGAGCGCGCGCTCGGCCGCAGCGAGCAGTACACGCCGGGGACACGCCTCGACAGCTGGTTGTTCCGCATCATCAAGAACGCCTGGATCGACGAGGTGCGCAGCCGTGCCCGGCGCGACGAGCTGTTCGCTCCCGAAGAAGCGGGCGAGCAGGTCGGAGACGACTTCGCGCAGGCGCACCAGCAGCGCCTGGCGATCCAGAAGGCGGTGAGCCTGCTGTCCGAAGAGCACCGGCTGGTGGTCGGCCTGGTGCTGGTGGACGGCCTGGGTTACAAGGAAGCCGCCGAGGTGCTCGAGATTCCCGTGGGTACCCTAACCAGCCGCCTGGCCAGGGCCCGTGACGCCTTGCAGCAGGTCCTGTCCGACCACACGAAAGCACGCGCATGAATTACGACGACGACACCCTGATGGCCTATGCCGACGGCGAACTCGATCCGGCACAACGCGCCGCCATCGCCCAGGCGATGCGCGACGACCCCGCCGTGGCGGCGGCCGTTGCACGCCACCAGGCCTTGCGCCAGGATGTCTTTGCCGCTTTTGCAGGGGCCCTCGACGAACCGGTACCCGAACGCCTGCAGCCGCCGGCTGCGGCCCGGGTTCTCGATCTGGGCGCAGCGCGCGCCGCACGCGACGCGACGGCGCCGGAGGATCGTGCACGCCTCCGGCGCCGCGTGTCGTGGCCCCAATGGGGCGCCCTCGCCGCCTCGCTGGCGGTCGGCGTGCTGGCCGGCAGCCTTGGCACGGGATGGCTGGGTGGCGGCAGCGCGCCGGCCCTGGCCCAGGGGCCAGGCGGCGAGCTGGCCGCCGGGGGCCGCCTCGCCG
The DNA here is from genome assembly GCF_000735635.1 of Massilia sp. LC238. Lineage (NCBI taxonomy): Bacteria > Pseudomonadati > Pseudomonadota > Betaproteobacteria > Burkholderiales > Oxalobacteraceae > Massilia > Massilia sp. LC238. The sequence continues at coordinate 64,557 of NZ_JNNN01000051.1, forward strand.
AGGCGCTCGACCGCCAGCTGGCCCGGGACAGCGGCACGGGGGAAGTGCGCGTCGGCCTGAGCTTCCAGTCGGCCTCCGGCGGGTATTGCCGCACTTTCCAGCTGGGCGGTTCGAGCGGACTGGCCTGCCGCGAAGGCGGCCGCTGGCGCATTCCGGTGCTGGCTGACAGCCCGGCGCAGCAAGCCGATTATCGCCAGGCGTCTGCGCAGTTGCCGCCGGCCGTACTCGATGCCGTGGATGCCCGGATCAAGGGCAGCACACTCGACGCCGCGGCCGAACGGGCGGCACGCGAGCGCGGCTGGGAATCCGGGGCCGGCAAGGGGCGCTGAAAAAGCTCCCAGCCCGACAATCAAACCTGTTAAGCTTGCCATATTGCCATGACACAATCATGGCGCGTCCACCATCCCACACCGACGCCATGCCCGCATGAAAACGCGCACTTATCTGTACTTGATGGCGGCCGCCATCCTGATCCCGGTCGCCCTGGCGTTCTGGATCGGCGTGTCCATGCTGCTGGACTGGGAGCGTGAATCGCGCATCCATCGCGTGCAGGAAACGGCGCGTTCCACCGCACTGCTGGTGGACCGCGAGATCGCGGTCAAGGAGGCCCTGCTGCGCGTGATCGCCAATTCGGAAGCGCTCGGCGAGCAGAACTTTGAGCGCGTGTACCGGCTTGCGACGCGCTTGAACGGGGACGATCGCATGTCCTGGACCACCCTGGTGGATGAGCGCTACCAACCGGTCTTCAACACCCTCACGCCCTTCGGCACGGAGCTGAAGGGCGCAACGCGCCATTACGTCGACGAGGTGCTGCGCACCGAGAAAACCCGGGTGTCCGGATATTTCTACGGGCCCACGTCGAAACGGGCAGTGGTGTCGGTCGACGTCGCGTCGCCGCCAGGCCAGGGGCCGCGCTTTGTCGTGAGCCAGATTTTCGATGCCCGCTACTTCGAACGGGTATTCGCCAACAGCACGCTCGAACCCACCTGGCTGGTCGGCATCTTCGACGCCAAGGGCGTGACCATCGCCCGCAACCGCCACGGGGCGGCGTCCGCCGGCAAGCCAATGCACCCCGACATGCGCACTGCCGCCCTGCCTGCCGGCAGCGGGGTGCTGCGCCACGTGACCCATGAAGGAACCGAGGTCTACGGCATCTTCACGCGTGCGGCGGCCAGCGGCTGGACCATCGTCATCGGGGTGCCGGTGGCCGAAATCGAGGCGGCCGCCCGCACCGCCGCCACCTATGCCACGCTGGCGCTGATCCTGCTGATGGGCATGGCGCTCCTGACTGCCGTGTTCTTCGGCAACAAGCTGTCGAACGCCCTGCAGCAGGCCGGCAGCGTCGCCAATGCGCTGGCGCGCGGCGCGGTCGCCCGGCCGCGCCCGACCAAGGTGGACGAGGTCGACGCCCTGCTCGACGGCCTGCACTACACCAGCGAGGCCTTGTCGCGCGAGAGCGCGGCGCGCCAGGCGCTGCAGTACGAGCGCGAGCAGCTCCTGGTGAGCGAACAGCGCGCGCGCCGGGTCGCCGAAGCCCAGAGCCAGGCCAAGGACAGCTTCCTGGCCATGCTGGGACACGAATTGCGCAACCCGCTGGCGGCGATCTCGGGCGCCATGAGCGTGCTCGACATGCCGGGCGTGAAGCCGGAGCTGGCGGCGAATGCCCGTGAGATCAGCCGGCGCCAGATGCGCCACCTGGTCCGCATCGTCGACGACCTGCTCGACGTGCAGCGCATCCTGTCGGGCAAGATCGTCCTGCAGCGCACGCCGATCAACCTGTCCGAGGTGCTGCGTTCCTGCGTCGAGGCCAAGCGCCTGGTCGACGCCGGCAACCATCACTGGGAAGCCGAGCTCGTACCCTGCTGGGTCGACGGCGACCGCACCCGCCTCGAGCAGATCGTCGACAACCTGTTGCACAACGCCATCAAGTACACGCCGTCCGGCGGCAGCATCACGGTGCGCTGCAAGACCAGCGGCAAGGAAGTGCTGGTGGAAGTCTGCGATACCGGAGTCGGCCTGGCGCCGGAACTCCTGCCCCTGATCTTCGACGTGCTGGTGCAAGGCCCGACCAGCATCGACCGCGCCCAGGGCGGCCTCGGGCTCGGCCTGGCCCTGGTCAAGGAACTCAGCGCGCTGCATGGCGGCAAGGTGTCGGTACACAGCGCAGGCCATGGCCAGGGCTGCACCTTCACCCTGGTATTGCCGCTGCGCCAGGATCCGGCGCTCGACACGCCGCCGGCCCAGGACGCAAACGGTGCCGCATCGGCGCGTCCCACACTCGACCCGGCCTGAGTCTGTAAATCCGGCGCTTCGCCCATACGTGTTCACTGTCGAACGCTTCATGGACCATGCCGCCATGCGAATTTTCCTGCGCAGCCTGCTACTTGCCGTACTCCTGATTGCCGCCTGGGGCCTGCTCGAGCCCTGGGTGCGCCATGCCGTGTATGCGATGCGGCTCGCGGCGATGCCGGTGCCGGGCGCCCTCGCCATGCCGGTCAGCGGCGTGCGCCCCAAGGCGCTGCGCGATACCTGGCATGCAAGCCGCAGCGAGGGCCGCAGGCACGAGGGCATCGACATCTTCGCCAAACGCGGCACGGCGGTGCGCGCCGCCACCGAAGGCATCGTGCTGCGGGTCGGGACCAACCGCCTCGGCGGCCAGGTGGTGTGGGTGCTGGGACCGGGCGGCCAGCGTCATTACTACGCCCACCTCGACCGTTTTTCGGACGTGGCGCCGGGCATGCGGGTCGAGGAAGGCCGGGTGCTGGGCTACGTCGGCAATACCGGCAACGCCCGCACCACGCCGCCCCACCTGCACTACGGGGTGTACGGCAAGGCCGGGCCGGTCAACCCGTATCCGCTCCTGCGCGGTGGCGCGCCGGAGCGGACGGCACAGGCCGACCAGCCTTAGATGATCTCTTCCTCGCCCGAGCTTGGCGGCGGGGGCGCCACGTCCGGCAACTGCATCGGCGGCGCCGTCTGCACCGGCGCCGGTTGGCTTGGTGCCGGCTGGATCGGCGCCTCGACCGGCTCGTCCTCATCCTCGATCGGCGCCGGGTCGGGCACCTCTCCGCCTTCCATCCCTTCCTCGATCTCGAGTTCGCCCGGACCTTCCTCGACGTATTCCGGCTCCTGGTACCGGCGCGGCGTCGGCGTGCGCCCGCCCGGCAGCAGTGCGTTCGGATCGATCTTGCCGCCGTCGACGGCGCTGCGCATGAAGTCGCCCACCAGCAGCAGCGCGTTGTGCCCGCCCTGCCCCCAGTAGCTGCTGCGCATCGTCACGCGGTTGTCGTTGAAGCCGACCCAGGCGCCCGCCACCAGGTTCGGGTGCATCAGGATGAACCAGCCGTCGGTATTGTTCTGGGTGGTGCCGGTCTTGCCGGCCAGGTCGCCGTTCACCCCGAAGCGGTAGCGCACGCCGCCGCCGGTGCCGCGGTCGACCACGCCGCGCAGCATGTCGATCAGGTTCAGCGCGGCATCCTGCGACAGGGCCCGTTCCGGGGCGTCCGGCGCGAAATCGGCAATGGTCTTGCCGTCGCGGTCGGTGATGCGGCGCACGAACACCGGCTTGCGGTATTCGCCCTGGGCGGCAATGGTGCTATAGGTGCTGACCATTTCGAGCAGGGTCACCGGGCTGGTGCCCAGTGCCAGCGACGGCACCGCCGCCAGCTTGCTCTGGCGGATGCCCATGCCCTGGGCCAGGCGCACGATCGGGTTGACCCCGACCTGCTGCATCACCTGCGCGGTGATGGTGTTCTTGGAATACACCAGGCCGTCGCGCATGCTCATCATGGCCCCGCTGTTGCCGGACATGTCGGTCGGGCGCCAGACCGTGCCGCCCACCTTGATGTCCTGCACCACGTCGCGGTAGGTCTGGTCGGGCGAAATGCCGCTCTCCAGGGCGGCGGCATAGACGATCGGCTTGAAGGTCGAGCCGGGCTGGCGCGCGGCCTGGGCCACATGGTCGAACTGGTCGCGCTCGAAGCTGCGGCTGCCGACCCAGGCGCGCACCTCGCCGGTGTGCGGGTCCATCGCCACGAAGCCGGCTTCCAGGCGCGACTTGCTCGTCTTGAGCTCGCGCATGAACTCGCGGTCGGCCTTCAGGCGCTTGAGCGCCGCGGCCGGCGCTTCGCCATCCTCCACGGCCTGGCGGTATTCGCCGCTTTCGCGCACGAAGGCGTCGAGTTCGCGCGGATGCGAACGCCAATACCAGGCGAAAGGATCGACCTCGCGCCGCATCGACGTGTACATGCCGGCCGAGGTCGAGCGCGGCATGCCCTGGTAGGCCCATTCGACGTCGGCGATCGCCTGCAGCGTATTGGCCTGGCGCTCGACCGCGCGCACCGCGGCCGCCTGCAGGTCCATGTCGAGGGTGGTATGCACCACCAGGCCGTCGAGCTGCAGGTCGTAGTCGTTTTCCTCGGCCCAGTCGAGCAGCCACTTGCGCACGAAGGCGGTGAAGTGATCGTCCTTGCCGCTGCGGTCGTTCAGGCGCGCGAAACGTACCCGCAGCGGGCGCTTGGCCAAGGCGCGGTAGCGCTCCTCGCTGAACGCGCCGTGCTTGGACATCTGCGCCAGCACCACGTTGCGGCGCGCCTTCGAGCGTTCCGGGTTGGCCACCGGGTTGTAGTAGTGGGTGCCCTTGAGCATGCCAACCAGGGTGGCGGCTTCCAGCACGTCCAGCTTGGCGGCCGACTTGCCGAAATAGGTGCGCGCCGCCATCTCGATGCCGTAGGCGTTGTACAGGAAGGGCACCGTGTTCAGGTAGGCCTCGAGGATCTCGGTCTTGCTGTAGGTGTTCTCGATCTTGATCGCGGTGATCAGTTCCTTCATCTTGCGGTTGATGCTGCGCGCCCGGCCGATCTCTTCCGGGAACATGTTGCGCGCCAGCTGCTGGGTAATGGTCGAGCCGCCCTGCGGGTCGCCCTTCACGGTGGCGACGAAAGCGCCGGCTACGCGCCGGAAATCCACGCCGTGGTGGTCATAGAAGCGGTGGTCCTCGGTCGAGATCAGGGCCTTGATCACGTGCGGCGAGATCTGCGACAGCTTGACGCGCTCCTGCAGGCCCTTCTCGAAGCTGCCGAGCTCCTTGCCGTCGCTCGACAGGATCACGCTCGGGCGCGCGGTGCTGGCCTGGCGCAGGTCGTCGATGCCGGGCGTGAGCGGAATCAGGATTACCAGGTAGAGGAAGAAGGCCATCAGGCCGGCGGCGAGGCTCCCCAGCCCGATCAGTACCGCCTGTTCCCAGCGCGGGCGGTCGCGCAGCCGCGCCTGCGCCATCGAGTACCCCGCTTGAGCGCGTCCGCGCGCGCCCTCGAACAGGCGCTTGCCGTGCTGGCCGAGCGCGGCGCGGCGCGAGGCGCCGGGGGCGCCGTTTCCAGTCTTGTCGTCCGAGCCGCCGCGGGTGCCGCTCTTTTCTTCCTGATCCACTATAGAAATCCTTGCTGCGATTGCCGGTGAAGCGCACATGCCTGTGCGCGTTGCGTATGCGACAAGTATAGCTGACCGGCGCGACAACCCCGGTCCGGGTCGCCAGCGATACGGGCAGCGCCTGAAATCGCGTCAAGCATGCACCGGAGTGGGCTCCACCCTGCCCTTGCGCAGCAGCGCTTCGACCGTCTGCACCGGCTCCGGGCGGCCGTAGATGTGGCCCTGCACCTCGTCGCAGCCGTAGGCGCGCAGGTTGTCGAGCTGTTCGATGGTCTCGACGCCTTCGGCGATGACCTGCATGCGCAAGCCGTGCGCCAGCGAAATGATGGCGTCGACCATGGCCGCGCCGTCCGGGCTGACCATGTCGCGCACAAACGAGCGGTCGATCTTGAGCACGTCGACCGGGAAGCGCTTCAGGTAGGCCAGGCTGGAATAGCCGGTGCCGAAATCGTCGATCAACAGCTTCACCCCCATCGCTTTCAGGCAGCGCATGGTATCGATCGCCGCTTCGACGTCGGCCATCATCATGCTCTCGGTAAGCTCGATCTCGAGCGAATCGGCTTTCAATCCGGTCTCGTCGAGCACCGTGCGTACGGTCTGCACCAGGTCGGGTTCGGAGAACTGGCGCGCCGACAGGTTGACGCCGATCCGGAGGTTGCCCAGGCCGGCGCGCTGCCAGTCGCGGTTCTGGCGGCAGGCGGCCCGTAGGACCCAGGCGCCGATCGGCACGATCAGGCCGGTTTCCTCGGCCAGCGCGATGAAGCGCTCCGGCCGCACGGTGCCGAAGTGCGGATGGCGCCAGCGGATCAGTGCTTCGGTGCCCACCACGCATCCGCTGCCGAGCTCCACCTGCGGCTGGAAGTAGAGCTCGAACTGGTCTTCGCGCAAGGCGCTGCGCAGCGCGCCTTCCAGGGCCAGCCGGTCAATTGCGTGCGCATTCATGTGCGGGGCGTAGAACTGCACCGCGTTGCGGCCGGTCTGCTTGGCGCGGTACATGGCGACCTCGGCGTGCTTGACCAGGGTTTCCGGATCGAGGCCGTCGACCGGATAGCCGGCCACTCCGGCGCTGGAGCCGAACACCAGGGTGTGGCCGTCGACGTCGAGCGGTTCGGCGAGCGCCTCGCGCACCGCCTGCAGCCGCGCCGCGGCCTGGCGCTCGTCGCGGCAATCGGTGAGCACCAGCATGAAATCGTCGCCGCCCGAGCGCGCGGCGGTGTCTGCCTGGCGGATCGCGCCGGCAATACGTGCGGCCAGGGCGCGCAGCGCCTCGTCGCCGAGGCGGCGCCCGAGCGTGTCGTTGACCAGCTTGAAGTGGTCGATGTCGAGCGCCACCGCCCACACCGGCGTGCCATTGGCGCTGGCGATGGCGCGCTCGATGCGGTCGGCCAGCAGCGCGCGGTTGGCCAGTCCGGTGAGCGTGTCGTAGCGGGCCCGGTGCGCCAGCTCGGCCTCGTAGCGCTTGGCCACCGTGACGTCGTAGGTGGTGACCACGAAATGCTCGGTCTTGCCGCGCGCGCCCTTGACCGGGGCGATATAGACTTCGCTGACCAGCTCGCGGCCGTCGCGCGTGGCCTGGCGCACCAGGGCGTGGCCCTTGCGGCACTCGTACAGGGCCTGGCGCAGCTCTTCCAGTCCGGGCTCGTCGGCGTCCTGGCGCGCCAGGCTGGCCAGCGGCTTGCCCACCAGCTCTCCCGGCCCGTAGCCGAGCGTGCGTTCGCAGGCCGGGTTGGCGTAGTCGATCGGGTAGCCGTGGCGGGTGGCGTTGATCAGGAGGATCGGGTTGGCCGCAGCTTCGATGGCGCGCTGGTGCAGGCGCAGCGCGCCGGTGGTCAGGGCCAGGTCGGCGGTACGGCGCTCGACCAGCGACTCGATGCGCCGGGTGCGGGCGCTGCGCTGCTGGACCAGGACCGCGGCGGCCACGCTCAACACGCAGCCGTAGCCAAGGATCGACAGCGAGCCCACCTGGCTGTCGAGGCCGCGCGCCAGGCGCACCGCCGTCAGTTCCCAGCGGGTCCCTGCGACCGTGAAACCCCGGGTGAGCGCACTTGGCCCGCCGCCGAGCCAGCGCTCCCAGGGCTCCTGCAGGGGCGGCGCGCCTGGGTGGCTGAACACGGCCACGCGCTCGCCGCGGGCAGTATGGCCATACACCTTGAGCGCGGCGTCGCTGTCGGACAACAGGCGCCCCGCGTACAGGCTGCCACCGACCAGCAGGCCGATATCGATCACGACCGCCGTGATTCCGAGGGCCGCCGTGCGCCGTGCCGCCACGCTTGCTAGCTCCGTGCCGGTGCGGTAAACCGGCATCGCCACCACCATGCCGCGCAGCGAACCGTCGCCCTGCACCAGGCGCAGCACCGGGCTGGCGGTGGCTTCACCGGAGTCGATCGCGCGCTCGATCGTGGCACGCTCGACGGGATGGGACAGGACGTCGTAGCCGAACACCCCGGCATTGCTGGCGATCGGGACCACGTAGTCGTTGACGAGGTAACGCTCGCGAGGCCGCGCAGGCAGCAGTTCACCGCGCGGACCGCGCTCGGTGATGGTGAAGCCGGGCCAGAAGCGGCGCCGCGCCGCTTCAAAAGCGGGACGCTCGGCGCGGCTGACGAAGCCCTGGTACTCGAGGGCTTTCAGGTAGCCGTCGCCGGCCGATAGCGGCTGGGCGAAGGCATCGAAGGCGTCGCGCGAAACCGCGCCGCCAGAGGCGGTGAACAGCAGGTTGAGCGCGCGCAGGTCGTGCACGGCATCGGCAAAGGCGCGCGTGACCGCGGCCGTGCGCACGGCGGTGCGCTGCTCGAAATCGGCGCGCGCATTCTCCGCCTCCAGCTCGCGTGCCACGCCGAACAGGGTTGCCGTCAGCGCGAGCCCGGCCAGGAGGGTCGCCACGGCAGCGCGCGACACGAGGCGCCGCCGCTGTGTCAGCGGATGGGCGAGCAGCCGATTCATGCCGCCTATGCTAGCAAATGCGGGCTGGGGCCGCGCCACGTTTCGGCCGGGCCACGTTGGCAGCGCAAAGGCAGCGACCGTCCGTGCCGGCGCACCGAATTTCCGCTATGATCGCCCCATGCCAGAGAATCCCGCCCCCCCAGTCGAGGACGAGCAGCCACAGCGCGTCCTGCGGCAGTTCCGTATCGTTTTCAACGCAGTCAAGAGCCATTTCCGCCAGGTCGAGCGCGAGGCCGGCCTTGGCGGCGCCCAACTGTGGGCGCTGTCGGTCATCGATCGCCATCCCGGCATCGGGGCCACCGGCCTGGCGCGCGAACTCGACATCCACCAATCGACCGCCAGCAACCTGGTGCGCGGGCTGGTCGAACGCGGCTTCGTCACCGGCAGCCGCGAAGGCGCCGACCGGCGCAACGTCGCGCTGCACCTGCAGGACGCCGGGCGCGAGGTGCTCAAACGTGCGCCCTTGCCCTTCGCCGGGGTGCTGCCCGATGCGCTGGCCAGCCTGGACGAGGCAACCCTGGAGCAGCTGGAGCAGAACCTCGCGCGCCTGATCGCCCGGCTGGACGTGGACGAGGCGGCTGGACGCACGCCCTTGTCCCAGCTCTGACCCGGCAGCTTTGACTCAGCTGTGGGCCGGCTGGCGCGCCTCGAAGATCTCGCTGGCCACCCGCGCCAGGTCGTTCATCCCGCCGCCGCCCGCCAGGTGGCGGCGCAACAGGCCGGCCTGTCCGCCATCCTTCATCAGGGCCTCGATCACCGCGCGCGCCTTGGCGAAATCGGGGTCTGTCGAGCGGCGTCCCAGGCGTTCAAGGTCGTCGCGGATGACTTCCGCCACCGGCAGCGAGACGGCGGTTTCCGGGTCGATCCAGCTGGCATCGACGCCGTCGCGGGCGGCGTTGAAGCGGTTCCAGGTGTACAGCTCGCGGCTGCCGTTGGACGGCCAGCGCCCCGGCTGGTCGGCGAATTCGAGGCAGAGTTCGCGCGCATAGCAGGCCAGCGCGGCCGCGTATTCCGGCCGCAGCGGGGTATCGAGCACGCGCAGCTCGATGGTGCCGTACTCCGGCTTGGGTCGCACGTCCCAGTAGAAATCCTTGATGCTGTTGACGATCCCGAAACCGGCCAGGCGCTCGAAATAATCGCGGAAGTCCTGCCAGCTGCGGAACTCGTGCGGCTGGATGCCGCTCATCGGGAAGGCGCCGACCACGTTGCTGCGCGAACTGCAGAAGCCCGACACCTCGCCCTGCCAGCACACCGAATTGGCCGACAGCGCAATGAACAGCGGCGCACGCTGGGTCAGCCAGGCGCACAGGCGCACCGCCTCGTCGGCCGTGCCGGCGCCGATGTGCACGTGCATGCCGAACACGGTAAACAGCTTGGCCAGGTAGCCGTACTTGCGCTCGGATTCGAAATAACGCTCCTTCGGGAAGATGCGCTGCTCGTTCCAGCGCTGGAACGGATGAGCGCCGCCGCCCGACACCGAGGCGCCGACCTCGAACGCGGCGCGCTGGACCGTGCTGCGGATATGCTCGAGCTGCTCGCTGGCCTCGCCGTAGGACTGCAGGATCGAGGTCGCCACTTCCAGCATCGAAGTCGTGATCTCCGGCGTGTGCACCCAGGGCTTGTCGTGCTGGTCGAGGATGCGCAGGATGTCGGGCGCGGCCGGGAACAGGTCATAGGTCAGGCGGTCGAGCACCATCAGCTCGAGCTCGATGCCCATCGTGCCCACGGTCGAGGACTTGAAGTCCGGCAGGAAGGCCGGGCCCTTGCCCGACACCGCCTGTGCCTGGGCCTGCGCCAGGCGCGCCGCTTCGTCATTGTTCAGGGGTGCGCTCATGCCTTCATCTCCTCCTTGTAGCCAACGCTGCGTTCCTCGTGGGGCGCGCCCTGGCGCGCTTCCTGCCGATACGTTTCACCCGCCATGCGCAGCCCGAGCCAGGTCAGGCCCGGCGCCAGCAGCACGTTCAGGGCCAGCAGCGCGCCCATCATCTCGCTGGAAGCGGGATCCAGGCCGGTATAGGCGTTGAGCGTGGTGTCGACCACCAGCCCGCCATAGCTGACCAGCGAGCACATCTGCAGGGCCATCGCGTGCTTCTTGTTGCGGTCCCAGGCCGTGGCCGGCGCCAGCGCGGCGCGGGTGGCCAGGATGCGCACCGCGAACACGGCCAGCGCGCCCAGCATCGTCCAGCCCTGGGCCAGCCCCTGCAGGTCCACCAGTGCCGCCGACATCAGGAACAGCAGCACGTAGCCGATGTCCTGGGCGGTCTTGAGCTGGGCCTGGAACACGTTGTCGCGCCGCTCGACGTTGCGCAGCAGCAGGCCCATCAAGAGCAGGGACAGCAGCGAACTGGCCGCCGACACCGAGCACAGGCCCAGGTCGATCAGCAGCGCGGCCAGCAGCATGCCGGGGCGCATGGTGGCCGGCACCTTGCACAGCCGCGTCGCGGCCGCGTACAGGCCGTAGGACAGCAAGGCGATCGCCGCGCCGAGCACCAGCTTGCCGCCCTGGCGCATCAGTTCCTCGCCGAAGCCGGCGCCTTGGCCGGTACCTGCATCGACGCCCTGGCTGCGCGTCCACGCCATGGTCAGCGCCAGCATCAGGAGCGCGACCAGGCTGCTCAGGCCGACCATGTTGGCGGTGGCGAAGGTGCTGGTGCCGCTGGCGTTCTCGTCGGCCGCCATCGAATTGACGATCACCGGGTTCACCGCGATCAGGATCGAGGCGATGAAGATCGATGCGCCCCACGGCAGCCCGAGCAGGCGCAGGGTCACGGCCACCGCCACGAAGCGCGCCAGCGTGGCCAGCAGCAGGCTGCCGCCCTGGCGGCCGCTCTTGAGCAGCCAGGCCAGGTCCATCTTGCGGCCGACCTCGAACAGCACCAGGGCCGAGGCGGCGTTGAGCAGTTCCTGGAATTGCGCCAGCAGCGGACGGTCGATCAGGTTGCCGCCGGTCGCGCCCAGCAGCAGCCCGGCGAGCACGGCCCCATACAGCTTGGGCACCTTGAAGCGCTGCAGCAGCATGCCGAGCACCAGTGCCAGCATCAGGCCGGCGCCCAGAACGGCCAGTGGCGACAACAGCCACAGGGGCGTCGAGAAATCTTCATTCATGGCGGGCCTCCCAGGCGTGGGCAAGCGTGCTCAATTCGCGCTCGAGCACGGCGGCGCGCGCCTTGGCCGCCTCTTGCAGGGCGGGTGCGGGGGCGGCCGGCAGCTCGCTCGAGATGCGCGCGCGCACGATGCCGCCGGCGTCGCGCAGCGGAATCCACAACTGGCCCGATACCGTCGTGTTCTCGCGCCAGACGGCGAGGAACTTGGCGCCGGTACGGTCGCCAGAGATGGAGGGTTCGATCAGGCTGAAATTGCGCAGCCACTCGGCCGCCGGGAAGCGCCGCGCCAGCAGTACCTGCATCGCGCTGCGCTGCTCCAGGCGGGCGTCGTCGCGCGAGTAAGGCAGGTGCATCTGGGCCTGGCCCAGGCTGGCCGTGCGCAGGTCCAGGCAGCTTGCCTCGCTGACCCAGCGCCAGGAATCGGCCGCCTGCAGGCGCGGCTTGCCGTTGGTGGCGTCCAGCCAGGCCGTCATCAAGGGCGTGCGTTGCGGCGCCGGATTGGCGGCGTCGATCGCGCGCACCGCCTCGGCGACCTTCTTCCAGTGGCCGGCCTGCCAGTTGCGGGTCGGAAGCCGGTCGGACGGACGCCAGCGCCACAGCACCGCCGACCACTGCCCGCCCTCGCCTTGCCAGACCATGCCGGCCTGCACCCTGCCGCCGGTCTGGACCAGCATCGACTGGCCGTTCCAGGCCGCGCTCCATGGGCGCAATACCGCACCGACCCCGGCGCCGAGGCGGTGCCAGGCAATCGCCGGCGCCGGCAGGCAGGTGTTGGGGCTGGCGGAGATGTCCTGCCAGTAGAGCATTTCGAGGTGCTGGCTCCAAGCGCAATGGCGCAGCGTCGGCGCGCCCAGGGTGGCCAGGCCGGGTTCCACGGGCGCCGTGCAGCTGCCGGCGCGGGTGCCGGTCAGCTGGGTGAAATCGGCAACCGGCGGCGGCGCGGACTTGCGCCCTGCCGCGGCGGCATCGGGAACATGGAATGCGCACAGCGCCAGCATGGCGGCCAGCATGGCTGCCGGAGGGCGGCGCTTGGACATGGGCGTGACGATCCGGGCTGCATGGGTCGTCGGGGAAAACGGTGCGTTCAAGTTTCCTCCGGTGGGGCGCACAGGGGAAGCTCCAGCTTCGGCCTGGCGGTGGGGCCGGCAGGCGCCGCGATCGCGCCAGCCGCGGCAGGATGGGCCGCGGCACCGAAAAAAGTCCCCCGGCACGATGCGGGGGACGAAAAGAAACGGACTCAACCGCCTCATCGCTGATCGGGTGCCGGGCCGTTGCTGGCTGGCACCACCCACCTATGATGGACTAAAAATAGTGCGAAGGCAACCCAATTTGTCCAAATGTATTTATATGCATGGGGCGCGAGCGGTTCATTCCTGACGCATGTGCAGCAGCGGATAAGGACGCCCGGCGTCATCCGTCGGCGAGCGTCCGGTCGCCGCGAATCCCATGTGACGGTAGAAACCGAGCGCCTGCAGGTTCTGCTCGTTGACGTCGACCGTGAGGCGCCCGGCGATGCTTTCGGCATGCGCCAGCAAGCGGCGCCCTGCTCCCTGGCCGCGGCTGGCCGGGTCGATGAACAAGGCGTCCACGTGAGCGCCGCTCAGTCCCAGGAAGCCGCAGGCGCGGCCCGCTGCGTCCAGCGCCACCCACACGCGGGTGGCCGGCAGGTAGTGTTCGGAGACCAGGGTGTCGATCTCGCGGAAGTCGGCATCGAGCAGGAAGTCATGGGTGGCGCGCACGCTGGCGCGCCAGATGTCCGCCAAGACGGCGGTGTCGGATGGGGTCGAGAGCCGGATGCGCATGGCGTTTTTCTTATAAAGAGCGCAATTGTGCCTCAAAGCAGGCTTACTGTGCGTAAAATCGCGGCAACAGGGCGGGAGGGCCTATGACGTTGCCAACATGGCTGCAGGCAGGATTATGGGGATTGCTGGCAGGCGGCGCATTGCTGGTGGGCGCCGCGCTCGGTTACCGGCTCGCGGTGCCGCAGCGCCTGATCGCCGCCGTCATGGCCTTCGGCAGCGGCGTCCTGATTTCTGCCCTCTCCTTCGAACTGATGGAGCACGCCTTCCACACCGGCGGCTTCCCCGCCACGGCGCTGGGCTTCCTGGGCGGCGCCGCGGTGTACACGCTGGCCAACTGGTGGCTGTCGCACCGCGGCGCGCGCCACCGCAAGCGCTCCGGTTGCCAGCCCCCGGCCAGCGAGAACGGAGGCAGCGGTACGGCGATCGCGGTCGGCGCCCTGCTCGACGGGATCCCGGAATCGATCGTCATCGGCCTGTCGATGCTGGGCGGGCGCGGTGTCAGCGTGGTCGCGGTGGCGGCCATCTTTTTGTCCAACATTCCGGAAGGCCTGTCGAGTGCCGCTGGAATGAAGCGCGCCGGGCGCTCCGCGCGCTTCATCTTCGGGATCTGGGGCGGGATCGCCATGGTCTCCGGCATCGCCGCCCTGCTCGGCTACGCGGTGTTCCGCCATTTTCCGCCGCAGGTGGTGGCGGCGACCACCGCGGTGGCGGCAGGCGCGATCCTGGCCATGCTGGTCGACACCATGATTCCCGAGGCCTTCGAGGAGACCCACGATTTCGCCGGCCTGATCACGGTGGCCGGCTTCCTGGCCGCGTTTTCCCTCAGCAAGCTGGGGGGCTAGACTTCAGCCTGCGCATGATAGTCGGCGCCATCCCAGCGCGGCAGGTGCGCCTCGGCGCGGGCCGGCACCGCCCTGGCCGCATATGCAGGCCCGAGCCGGGAGAGCAGGCGCGGAAAGGCCCGGCAATAGCTCGACTGGACGCCCGCCACATGGGCCAGGTCGGCATAGCCGATCACCTGTCCCGGCGGCACCGCCTCGATGACGCGGGCCACGCGCTCGCGCCAGTCTTCCGGCATCGCGGACAGGCGCTCTTCCAGCACGATGACCGGATCGCCAAGCTTGATCTCGCCGCCGGTGAGCACCCGTGCCAGGATGCCGCGTCTAGCGCCGATGGCGCGCGCAAGGCCAGGCGCGTGCCGGTCCAGGCTGCCGCAGGCTTCGCACTGGAAGCTCAGGCGCAGCCGTACTTGCGCGCCGATGCACAGTACCGTGCCGGAGGCCATGGCGGCGGTGTCGACGTCGAGCAGCAGATTCTCGCGCAAGGTATGCGGGGGCAGCCCGAGCGACCGGTAGGCGGGCGCGCCGGCGAGCAGCACCTGCCTGGGCGAGCGTGCATCGGCGTGCATGTCGCCGGCGAGGCCGCAGCGGGTCACGGCCAGGACACGCTCCATGCTTGCCGGCGCCGTCGTGCCGGGCGCGCGCACGGCGATCGCGCGCACCGTCCCAAGCTCCCGGCCCATCTCAGCCTACCGGGCGCCGGCGGGCGCCGCCGGATGCGCGCGCAGGTAGGCCAGCAGCTCGGCAATCTGGCGCTCGCTGCGCAAGCCCCAGAAGCGCATCTTGTTGCCTGGGACGACCTCGTCCGGGTCGCGCAGGAAGGCGGCCAGGTTCTTTTCGTTCCAGACAAAGCCGGCCTTCTTGAGCGCGGGCGAATAGTCGAAATCGGCGGCGGAGCCGGCGCGTCGGCCGAGGATGCCGTTGAGTTGCGGACCGAAATTGCTGCGCGCGCCGGGCCCGACCTGGTGGCAGTTGGCGCAGCGCTGGAAGGCGGCCTTCCCGGCAGCGACAGGATCGGCGGCCTGCAGCGCCGGAGCGGCAAGCGACAGGGCCAGGCAGGCCGGCAGCAGACGCGATTTCATGGCTTGATCTCCTACTTCACCCGCTGCTTCTCGAGCTTGCGCGCGAGCGTGCGCCGGTGCAGCCCGAGGCGGCGCGCAGCTTCCGAGATGTTGAAGTCGGTCTCGGCCAGCACCGCATGGATGCGCTCCCACTCCAGCGTCTTGATGGAGGTGGAACGGTTACTGACCTCGACGTCGGTGTTGCCGGCGACGTGCCCGAAGGCGGCCTCGATGTCGTCGGTGTTGGACGGCTTTGCCAGGTATTGCACCGCGCCCAGCTTGATCGCCTCCACCGCGGTGGCGATGCTGGCGAAGCCGGTCAGCACCACGATCAGCATGTCCGGGTCGTGCTCGTGCAGCAGCTGCACGCAGGCCAGGCCCGAGCTGTTGCCCTTGAGCTTCAGGTCGACCACCGCGTAGCCGGGCGTATGCGCCGCCAGCAGCGCCGCCGCTTCCTCGTGGCCCGGAGCGACCAGCACCCGGTAGCCGCGCCGCTCGAACGAGCGGCTCAGGGTGCGCGCGAACGCCTCGTCGTCTTCGATGATGAGCAGCAGGCGCTCAGTAGTGTCTGTCAAATGCCTTCCTCTTCCAGTTCGATGCTTGCCAGCGGCAGCCGCAGGCTGACCTGCGCCCCGCCCTCCGCCCGGTTGGCGGCGACCACCGAACCGCCCAGCTTGCGCACCACGTTCACGGCCAGGAACAGGCCCAGGCCGCGTCCCGAATTGGCCTTGGTCGACTGGTAGGGCTTGCCGATCTGGCCGAGCATGCTCGGCGCGAAACCCGGTCCGCGGTCGGTGACCATCACGTGCAGGATCCCGTCCTCGATCATGGCGTCCAGGCCGACCCAGTCGGGCGAGGCCTCGAGCGCATTGTCGAGCAGGTTGTCGATGGTCTGCTTGAGCGCCGAATCGGACGCGACCGGCCTGTCTTCCAGGATACGGTTATTGTACTGGAAGCTCGCTACCTGGCGGCTCCCGCGCCAGCTGCTCACCACGCCGTCGAGGAAGCTGCGCACGGTGGTGCGCACAGCCGACTCGCCGCGCGCCTCGCCCGCCGACAACAGGATGCCGCTGACGATGGTCTTGCAGCGCTGGAGCTGGGTCTGCATCTCGGTGATTTCCCCGAGCAGGTCGGGGTCGTTGCGGAACTGCGGCATGCGCTTCCAGTCGCCCAGGATCACCGAGACCGTGGCCAGCGGCGTGCCCAGTTCGTGGGCGGCCCCGGAAGCCAGCAGGCCCATGCGCACGATATGTTCTTCCTCGACGGCCTGCTGGCGCAGCGCCGCCAGTTGGGCGGCCTTGTCGCGCAGGGTGTCGGAAATGCGCGAGATGAACATCACCAGCAGCGCCGCGTTGAGCGCGAAGCACACCAGCAGGCCCTGGATGTAGAGGCTGGAGATACCGCGCGCATGGTCGAACGGCAGCGCCAGCGGCTGGGCATACATGGCCAGGCCGGCCATGCAGGCGATGGTGATCAGGACGATGGTCCAGGTCCACAGCGCTTCCAGCAGCACCGCCGACAGGATCACCTGCAGCAGGTAGAGGAAGGCGAAGGGATTGGTGATGCCGCCCGACAGGTAGAGCAGCACGGTCAGGCTGGCCACGTCCACCAGCAGGGCCATGAACATCTCGCTGTTCGAGACCGGCCGGCGTTCGTGCCAGCGCAGGTGGCTGGCCACGTTGAAGGCGATCAGGCAGGCGAGTACCTGCAGCATGGGCAGCAGCGGCAACTCGATCCCGAAGATCAGGATCGCCGAGGCGATGGTCGTGACCTGGCCGATCACCGCGATCCAGCGCAGCTCGATCAGCTGCAGCATGTTCTTGTGGCCGGCTGCGAATTCGACGTTCGCGGCGGCCGCCTGGGGCGAGCTGCGGGCCGCCTTGGCGAAGAAATCGAGGGGGTTCTGGATCATGCCCGTGGGGTAGCGTCAGTCATCGTCGCGCATTGTAGCGCCGTGACGGCCGATCCACCACCAGGCAGCGCCGACCATCAGGGCCAGCGCGTACCAGGTCAGGGCATAGACGAGGTGATTGTTGGTGAAAGAGACGACGGTCAGGCCGCCGACGGCGCGCTCGGGCGCACCCTCCGGATCCTGGTTCTTGCCAGCATCGATGAAGAACGGCGCGACCACAGGAGCGCCGTTCGGTGCGCCCCCCTGCAGCCCGCGTGCAGCGGCCAGCGCCTGCACGTCGCGCGAGAACCAGCGGTTGTTCGCCGGGTCGTTCTCGCGCAGGAAGCCGCCGCCCGGCTCGCTGATGCGCAGCAGGCCGGTGACCTCGACCCGTTCGCCACCGTGCGCGCAGGGATCGGCGGCGGCACGGCGGGCGGGATAGGTCCCGGGTTTGTTGCTTGCTGCGGGAATGAAGCCGCGGTTGACGAAGACGATCTGGCCCTCGGTCGTACAGAGCGGCGTGAGCAGCCAGAAGCCCGCGCCCAGTTCGGACAAAGCCTGGACGGGAGCGGTGAGTTCGTAGAGGTAGTGCCCGGCAAGGCGTACGCGCCGGTATTCGTCGGACTCGCGGGTCACTTGCGCCCAGCGGTCCGGAGGAGGCAGCGCCACAGGCGCCGCATGCACGCGCGATTGAACGCGCTCGATCAGGTCCAGCTTCCATTGCAGGCGAACCACCTGCCAGGTGCCGAGAGCAAAAAAAAGCGCGAGCAGCAGGAGGGCCGCCACCGCCAGCATCCGCCGCGCGAAAGCGCTGCGTGGCGGATGGGCGGCAGGACCTGCCTGCTGGTCGCGCGGGTGCTGCATTTACTGCATGTCGTGCATGCCGTGGGTGGTGTCGCTTGCACCACCCATGGCCGGCATCATGTTGGCGTTCATGTGGGACATGACCCAGATCGAACCGGCCAGCACGATCACCAGCAGGACCACGGTCAGGATCAGCGCCATCATGTTCCAGCCGCCTTCCGACTTCGAGTTCATGTGCAGGAAGTAGATCATCTGCACGACGAACTGGACGGCGGCGAAGCCCATGATCACGTACTTCGTCGTCTCCGGCGGCAGCACGTTGCCCATGACGAGCCAGAACGGGATCGCGGTCAGGATCAGCGACAGCACGAAGCCGATCGCGTAATCCTTCATCGAGTAATGGGTCACGAAGCTGGTATGGCCGTCGTGATCGACCTCGTGGTGGTGGATGTGGTCGCTCATGGCAGCACTCCCATCAGGTAGACAAAGGTGAACACGCCGATCCAGACGACGTCCAGGAAGTGCCAGAACAGCGACAGGCACTGCAGGCGGCGGAAGTTCTCGGTGTTGATGCCGTGCTTGGCCAGCTGGACCATCAGCGTCACCAGCCAGATCGCGCCGAACAGCACGTGCAGGCCGTGGGTGCCGACCAGTGCGAAGAACGCGGTCAGGAAGCCGCTGCGCTGCGGACCGGCGCCCTGGTGGATCAGGTGCAGGAACTCATAGATTTCCAGCGACAGGAAGGCCACGCCCAGCAGGCCGGTCACGCCCATCCACAGCAGGGTCGCGCCCAGCTTCTTGGCTTGCGCCGAGATCATCGCGACGCCGAAGGTGATCGACGACAGCAGCAGGAAGCCGGTGTTAATGGCGATCAGCGTCAGGTCGAACAGCTCGGCGCCGGTCGGACCGCCGGCGTAGTTACGGCCCAGCACCGCGTAGGTGGCGAACAGGGACGCGAAGATGAGGCAGTCGCTCATCAGGTAGATCCAGAAGCCCAGCAGCGTGCCCTGCTCCGGATGGTGCTCGCGCACCATGTAGCGCGCGGTCACCTCGTCGGCGGTCAGGCCGCCGTTCATGGTTACATTATTTGCCATAATCGTTTCAGACGTAGCTCTTCATCAGACGGGTATGCGCTTCCTCGGTGCGGGCCACTTCTTCCGCCGGGATGTAGAAATCGCGCTTGTAGTTGAAGGTGTGGACGATGATCGCGGCCATCATGGCGACGAAGGACACGGCGACCAGCAGCAACATGTGCCAGATGATGCCGAAGCCCACCACCGCTGCCAGTGCCGAGATGACGAAGCCGGCCCAGGTGTTCTTGGGCATGTGGATCGCCACGAAGTCCTTCAGCGGACGCTGGTAGCCGTTCTTCTTCATGTCGGCGAAGGTGTCGTTGTCATGCACGACCGGGGTGAACGCGAAGTTGTAGTCCGGCGGCGGCGACGAGGTCGCCCATTCCAGCGTACGGCCATCCCACGGGTCGCCGGTGACGTCACGCAGCTTGGCGCGGTTTTTCCAGGTGAAGAAGCACTGCAGCAGCAGGGCACCGATACCGCCGGCGATCATCAGGGTGCCGACCAGCGAAATCTGGAACAGCCACTGGATCGACGGATCTTCGAAGTGGCTCATGCGGCGGGTGACGCCCATGAAGCCCAGGATGTACGGCGGGGTGAACGCGACCCAGAAGCCGATCGACCACAGCCAGAAGGACACGTGGCCCCAGAACTGGTTGAGCTTGACGCCGAACATCTTCGGAGCCCAGTAGTTGAAGCCGGCGAACAGGCCGAACACGACGCCGCCGATGATCACGTTGTGGAAGTGAGCGATCAGGAACAGCGAATTATGCAGCACGAAGTCGGCCGCCGGGATGGCCAGCATCACGCCGGTCATGCCGCCGATGACGAAGGTCAGCATGAACGACACGGTCCACATCATCGGCAGTTCGAAGCGGATACGGCCGCGGTACATCGTGAACAGCCAGTTGAAGATCTTCGCGCCGGTCGGGATCGAGATGATCATCGTCGTGATCCCGAAGAACGAGTTGACGCTCGCGCCGGAACCCATGGTGAAGAAGTGGTGCAGCCACACCAGGTAGGACAGGACCATGATCACGCAGGTCGCATAGACCATGGAGGTATAGCCGAACAGGCGCTTGCCGCAGAAGGTCGAGACGACTTCCGAGAAGATGCCGAAGGCCGGCAGGATCAGGATGTAGACCTCGGGGTGGCCCCAGATCCAGATCAGGTTCACGTACATCATCGCGTTGCCGCCACGGTCGTTCGTGAAGAACGCGGTGTCGAACAGGCGGTCCATGCCCAGCATGGCCAGCACGGCGGTCAGGATCGGGAAGGTGATCACAATCAGGATGTTGGTGCACAGCGAGGTCCAGACGAACACCGGCATCTTCATCAGGCCCATGCCCGGAGCGCGCATCTTGACGATGGTGACGATCAGGTTGACCCCGGAAAGCAAGGTACCTACCCCCGCGATCTGCAATGACCAGATGTAGTAGTCGACCCCGACCCCCGGACTTGCCAGGATGCCCGACAGCGGCGGATAGGCCAGCCAGCCGGTACGTGCGAATTCACCCACGAACAGCGAGGCCATGACCAGCACGGCGCCCATGGTAGTCATCCAGAAGGAGAAGTTGTTCAGGAACGGGAAAGCCACGTCGCGGGCGCCGATCTGCAGCGGCACGACGTAGTTCATCAGGCCCGTCACGAACGGCATCGCCACGAAGAAGATCATGATCACGCCGTGGGCGGTGAAGATCTGGTCGTAGTGGTCCGGCGGCAGGAAGCCCTTGTTGGCGCCGAAGGCGAAGGCCTGCTGGGCGCGCATCATCAGTGCGTCGGCAAAGCCGCGCAGGAACATGATGATGCCGAGGATCATGTACATGATACCGATTTTCTTGTGGTCGATACTGGTGAACCAGTTGTTCCACAAGTTGCCCCACTGGCGGAAGTGGGTGATCAGGGCCACCAGGGCCAGGCCACCGACGATCACGCCGGCGAAGGTCGCGATCAGGATCGGTTCGTGGAACGGAATCGCGTCCCAGTTGAGCCGACCGAAGAGTAGCTTCGTCAGGTCGAGAGAGTCTTGCATGATTACTTCTTCACAGAATTGTTAGGAATGCCGACGGCCGGGCCACCGGCTTCCGGCGTGATGCACATTTCCGCTTCCGCCAGCTGGGCCATCTGCTCCAGCTGGGCCTTGCTCGGCAGGCGCTTGGCCGCGGCCGCGATCGCGTTGCGCTTGTGGTCCTGGGACATCTGCTCGTTCATGCAGACGTTGCCTTCGGCCACGCAGCGGTTCAGGATGCGGTTGAACAGCGCGGTTTCCACTTGGCCGTAGTAGCGCACCGGCTCACGCACGGACGGCTTTTCCAGGGTCAGGTAGTCGGCGCGGTCCAGCAGGCCCGGCCTGGACTTCATGTTCTGCACCCAGGCGTCGAATTCGCCGCCGGTCACGCCCTTGTAGGCGAAGTGCATGTGCGAGAAGCCCTCGCCGCTGAAGTTGGCGGACAGGCCCTTGTAGTCGCCCGGCTTGTTCAGCACGGCGTTCAGGGTCGTCTCCATGCCCGGCATCGCATAGATCATGCCGGCCAGCGTCGGGATGTAGAAGGTGTTCATCACGGTCGACGAGGTGATCTTGAAGCGGATCGGCACGTCCACAGGGGTGACCAGTTCGTTCACCGAAGCGATGCCCTGCTCCGGATAGATGAACAGCCACTTCCAGTCGAGCGCCACGACCTGCACTTCGAGCGGCTTGGTCGAAGCCGGAATCGGGCGGTTCTCGTCGAGGCGGTCGAGCGGACGATAGGGATCCAGCTTGTGGGTCGAGACCCAGGTGATCAGGCCGAGGACGATGATGATGAGCAGGGGTGCGCCCCAGATCACGAGCTCGAGCTTGGTCGAGTGGTCCCAGTCCGGTTCGTATTTCGCGTTCGCGCCCTTGCGATAGCGCCATGCGAACAGGACCGTCAGGATCATCACCGGGACGATGATGATCAACATGAGCAGGACAGAAATGGTAATCAGGTCTGCCTGCTGTTTTGCAATATCGCCGGTGGGATTCATGACGACCGTGTTGCAGCCGGCGAGCGCTGCAAGCGGAAGTAATGGGAGTCCGCGGCGGACAATTTTAGGAATCATGCTAGGTATCTAACGTTACATGGGAATAAGAACATGCTACTGTAACGCCAACGGCCTACGGCAACCATTGGACACTTTGTCCCACCCTTGCTATATTGCAATTACGACATCGCTGGGATTGTCGAGAAATACAATAGAAACAGGGTGCAGCGCTCAAACTGCTGCAGGCCGTGTTGACCCCAAGGAGACGAAGATATGCAAAGCACGACGACGTACGGCGGCGCAGGTGCCGCTCCCATCACCCACCCTACCAGCGGGGCTCGCAACATCAACGCCCGGGACGGCGAGATCCACCCGGGAGAAATTGCCGTCGGCGTGGTCATTGGCCGCGCCTCGGAATATTTCGAGTTCTTCGTCTACGCAATTGCTTCAGTTCTCGTGTTCCCAGCGGTTTTTTTCCCGTGGGCCGACCGGCTTGAAGCGACACTCTACTCGTTTATCGTTTTCTCGTTCGCATTCATCGCACGCCCCCTCGGCACCGTGGTGTTCATGTGGCTGCAGACCCGCTTCAGCCGCGAAATCAAGCTCACGGTTGCCCTGTTCCTGATGGGCACCAGTACCTGCGTGATCGCCTTCCTGCCCTCGTATGACCGGATCGGCGCGGCGGCGATCGTCATCCTGTCCCTGATGCGCATCGGCCAGGGCGTCGCCCAGGGCGGCTCCTGGGACGGCCTGCCCTCGCTGCTGGCATTGAGCGCGCCGGAAAACAAGCGCGGCTTCTACGCCATGCTGGGCCAGCTGGCGGCCCCGGTCGGCTTCCTGATCGCCGCAGGCCTGTTCGCCTACCTGCTCGCCAACCTGTCGCAGGACGACTTCCTGGTGTGGGGCTGGCGCTTCCCGTTCTTCTGCGCCTTCGCGATCAACATCGTGGCCCTGTTCGCCCGCTTGCGCCTGGTGTCGACCAGCGAGTATTCGCGCCTGCTCGATGCCCACGAGCTCGACCCGGCCCCGGTCGGCGAACTGGTGAAATCGCAGGGCAGCAACATCGCCATCGGCGCCCTGGCCGCCCTGGCCAGCTACGCCCTGTTCCACCTGGTGACGGTGTTCCCGCTGTCCTGGATCCAGCTCTACGACACCCGCCCGATGGACGAGTTCCTGGTCGTCCAGATGTGGGGCGCCGGCCTGGCCGTGCTGGCAATCTTTGCCTCCGGCTTCATCGCCGACCGGGTTGGCCGCCGCACCACCCTCGGCACCCTGGCCGTGCTGATCGGCCTGTTCTCGCTCGCCGTGCCTTCGCTGATGGACGGCGGCGTCACCGGGCAGAACACCTTCATCCTGGTCGGCTTCGCGCTGCTGGGCCTCTCCTACGGCCAGGCTGCCGGCGCGGTGACCGCGAACTTCAAGCAGCAGTACCGTTACACCGGCGCGGCCCTGACGTCGGACCTGGCCTGGCTGGTCGGCGCGGCCTTCGCCCCGCTGGTCGCACTGGGACTGTCGGCGCACTTCGGCCTGGGCTATGTGTCGCTGTACCTGTTGTCGGGTGCGGTCGGCTCGCTGGCGGCGCTCAGCCTGAACCGCGCACTGGAGATCCGCGACTGAGGTTTTCAAGCCTGACGTGAAAACGCCCCGCGGCGCCTGGCGCCCGGGGCGTTTTTTCTTGGCTCCTTACTGCTTCAGTCCAGTGTGCAGAGCGGCTGCGCGGCCGCAAGTCCCTGCCTGACGGCGCGCGTGGCGACGTCGCTCGGCATCGGCTTGGTCAGGTCGAAACCGCGGGTCAGACCGGTGTCGATCATTCCCACGTGCGCGCCTGGCACTTGCGCGCCCTGCTCGCGCAGCGTCACAGCGTAGCCCGCCAGCACCGGATTGCTTTTCCAGCCCGCGCCCGGCAGCACGTTCACGAAGGAGCCTCCGCCATTGCGCTGCAATCTCGGCGCGGAGTGCCGGCTCATCCGCGGTTGGCGCCGGTGGCGAGGACGGTCGCTCTGGATGTGCATGGCATTCCGTTCGTATCAGAGCATGAGCAGGGAAATATGATGACTTTCATATGATCTTCATCATATTATGATTCAGAAAAATGATGCTCATCATATGATTTGAATCATATTCTAGCGTCGAGCTTGGCCACCCCTTCACCGGTGGCTGACGAAATCAGGCAGGACGAGAGGCGAACAAGGCCACCAGCGACCGGCGGGCAGCAGCCAGCGCCGCCCTGCCCTCGGCATTATCGCCCTGGATGCGAGCCAGTTGCAGGTTACCTACCAGGGCGCCGGCAATCACGCCTGCGAGGGATGGGTCGGCGCCTTCCGGCAAGGCCGACGCCACCCGGCGCACCAGGCGGTCGACGCGCTGCGCCGAGGCGATCCGCACCGGCTCCTCCTGGCGCGGCATTTCGCTTGCCAGTGCGCCGACCACACAGCCATGCTCCGGATGCGCAAGGTACTCGTCGGACAGGTAGAGCTCGATCAGCGCCTGCAGGACATTGCCGGTCTCCGGCATGCGCGCGGCGATGCGCTCGTCCAGCATGGCACTGCTGATGGCGCCGGCGTGCTCGATCGCCTCGACCAGCAAGGCATCGCGCGACTCGAAATGGGCGTAGAAGCCGCCATGGGTCAGGCCAGCCTCCTTCATCACCTCGGCCACGCCGACCCCGGCGTAACCGTGGCGCCGCACGGCCCGGCTGGCCGCCTCGACGATACGATGATGGGACTGCTCGCGCTTGCTGGCCTTGGCCGATGTGCTCATGGCGCCTCCAAAATATGATGAAAGTCATATTACGCCCATCATATTTACCGAGTCAAGCGCCGCATACAAGATCCTCGGTGAATCTTCGCCATAGGAGGAGGTCAAAGTTTCCAGTCACACGGAGAGCGCCATGACACGCAGGCAACTGGTTACGATTGCAGCCCGCGCGACGCGGATGGAGGGCATGTTCGAGCTTCCGGCAACACCGATCGGCATGGTTCTGTTCGCGCACGGCAGCGGCAGCAGCCGCCATAGTCCGCGCAATGGCGGCCGCGCGCCTGCGCGAAGCCGGGATCGGCACCCTGCTGCTCGACCTGCTCAGCGCACATGAGGACCGCAGCCACGAAAGCCGCTTCGACATCGCCCTGCTGACCGAACGTCTCGGGCAGGCCGCCTCCTGGCTCGGCACCGAGCCGCTCACCGCGCCCCTGCCGCTCGGCCTGTTCGGCGCCAGCACCGGTGCGGCCGCGGCATTGCAGCTGGCGGCGCGGGACGGCTCGGGGATCGCGGCGGTCGTGTCGCGCGGCGGGCGTCCCGACCTGGCCGTCGTCGTCGCCCCCACGCTCCTGATCGTCGGCGGCCACGATGGCGTGGCGGTCGACCTGAACCGCCAGGCGCTTTCCGAACTGCGCTGCGACAAGCGCCTGCTGGTCATTCCCGGCGCCACCCATCTGTTCGAGGAGCCGGGCAAGCTCGAAAAAGTCGCCCAGGCCGCGACCGACTGGTTCGTCCGGCACCTGGACCCGCGATCGTAGCCCGTGACCCCGCCTCAAGCCCTCAGGCCAGCGCCGTATCGAGCACCGTCATCAGGATGAAGCCGAACACCAGGGCGATGCTGGCGAAGGTGCCGTTGCCGTTCTGGCGGTATTCGGGAATCACGTCGTTGACGATCACGAGCAGCATCGCCCCGCCCGCCGCCGCCAGGGCAAAGGGCAGCAAGCCGCCGGCGATGCCGATCAGCGCGACGCCGAAGGCGGCCGCCACCGGCTCGATCAGGCCGGAGACGACGCCCAGGCCGACCGCGGTCAGGCGGCTGTAGCCGACCGTGCGCAGGGCCAGCGCCACCACTAGGCCTTCCGGGACGTCCTGGATCGAGATCCCGGTGGCCAGCGCGTTGGCCTTTTCGATGTCGATGCCGGCGTAGCCGACGCCGATCGCCATCCCTTCGGGCAGGTTGTGCAGGGCCACGGCCCAGACGAACAGCCAGGCGCGGCGGATCGACACCCCGGCATCGCCCCGGTCGAGGATGCCGTCGGACTGTACGGCGCGGCCGAGCAGCAGGATCGCGCCCGCCCCCGCCATGATCCCGGCGCCGGTCATCAGGCTCGCTTCCCAGCTGCCGGCGCCGGCGGCCTTGGCCGCGGCAATGGATGGGATCACGAGCGAAAACGCGGTCGCGCCGAGCATCACGCCGGCGCCGAAACCGAGGAAGCAGTCGTAGCTGCGTTTCGAGAAATTCTGTGCGAACAGGACCGGCAAGGTGCCCAGCGCGGTGGCCGCCGCGGCGGTGCCGCCGCCCAGCAGGGCAAGGCGCATCTTGGGATTCGCGTTCATGATCTGTTCGGCCAGGCTGCCGAGCAGGAGGATACAGCCGACGCCACAGATGAGGAAGCCGACGACGCGGCGGAAAGTCAGCGCGCGCAGCAGGGCGCGCACTGCGATGAGCCGGTTGTCATGCGCTTTGTCAGCATTCGTATCCATGCAAACCCTAAGGAAATACCGCGCGGCCGCCTGGCGCGGGCCGCGCAGCGCGTGCTTACTTCTTCATTGCCTTCATGCCCTTGGCGGTACCCTTGTCCTGGGGCTTGCTCATGCCGGTGTCGTCGAGCTGGCCGCCTTTCGAGCCGAGTTCGGCGCTACCCATGGCGCTGACGGACTGTCCTGCCATCGTACCACCGCCGGCCGACTGCATGCTCATACCGAGTTCGGCGCCGGTGCGCGGCGAGGACATCGGGTCGGACATGGTGCGCATCGCCATCTGCTTGAGGATGTCGATGTCGCCGCTTGGCAGGGCCACTTCGGCCTCGCCCGAGCCGCCGTCGACCGCCATCTGCTTCTCGCGGTCGGTGACGAAGTCCCAGTCGGCGCCCTGGTTCCAGGGGCCGCGCATCTCGCCCGGGCCCTGCGACATGTTGTAGTACACGCTGGCGAAGCGCGGGTCGGCCGGCATTTTGCCTGCCGGGAAGTTCGGCTCGATGGCGTACAGCGCCTTCTCGAAGGACTTCTGGTGCGCCACTTCACGCGTCATCAGGAAGCCCAGCGCTTCCTTCACGCCCGGGTCGTCGGTGAGCGCGATCAGGCGCTCGTAGACGATCTTGGCGCGCGCCTCGGCTGCGATGTTGGAACGCAGGTCGGCGGTCGGCTCGGTGATCGAGTCGATGTAGGCGGCGGTCCAGGGCACGCCGGCCGAATTCACCAGCGGGGTGCCGGCGCCGTACAGCACCTGGGTGATGTGGCTGTCGTTGCCCGGGCCGGTGATGGCCTTGAACATGTCGGCTTCGCTGTCCACGGCCTCGGCCAGGCGGCCCTTGGCGCCCTTGTTCAGCATGGCGACGATGTGGCCGATCACCTCGAGGTGGCTGAGCTCCTCGGTGGCAATGTCGAACAGCATGTCCTTGCGGCCCGGATCGTCTTCCGAAACGGCCTGGGTGAAGTAGCGCATGGCCGCGGCGAGTTCGCCCTGGGGGCCGCCGAACTGTTCCAGCATCAGGTTCGCCAGGGCTGGATTCGGTTCGCTGACGCGGACCGTGTACTGCAAGCGTTTGTTGTGCGCAAACATGGACAATTCCTCCGATGATGAGTCATTGGGCGCGCCAGGGCGTCGCCGTCCAATGGCACCGGCCGTGGCCGGTAACCGTATATCTCATGTTGGCAGCTTGACCCGGCAGTGAGGATCAGGTGTTCGCGCGTGGCCTTGTAGGACTAGAGCGACACACATGAACTTGATGGAAATGTTGAAATTGATAAATAAGAGTATTGATCCGGCAGGTTTTGCCGGTCGATCGAGGATGCGGGCCTGGACGCGCGCCGGGATGCGGTCTGGACCGACAGGGGCGCGGCGCGCGCTCCTACAGTAAAGACGAGCGGCGGCACACTACCATGTTAAATATATGACTACAAAGGGGGTAACGATGTTTAATCTGAATAAGCTGAGCCCGACGATTACCAACATGATCCGCTTCGACCATTCGCACGTAATGGTCACCTTCCACCAGTACGAAAAGGACAAGCCGCCGCGCGTCAAGAAGGCGCTGGCCGACACCATCTGCGACGCGCTGGAAATCCACGCGACCCTCGAGGAAGAAATTTTCTACCCGGTGATGCGCCAGCGCGATAGCGGCGAGCCCTTCATGCACAAGGCCGAGCCCGAGCACATGGAAATGCGCCGCCTGATCGCCGAACTGCGCCGCACCAGCGGCTCCGACCCGCGCCACGACAAGCTGGTGATGGAACTGATGCGCGACGTGATGCACCACGTGGCCGACGAGGAAACCACCCTGCTGCCGCACGCCGAGGCCAAGCTGAGCCGCGAGGCCCTGTCCGAGCTGGGCGCCCAGATGACCCGCCGCCGCATGCAGCTGGTGGGGCCGAAGGCCGGCAAGCTGGCCAAGGAACACGCGGTCGGCTTCGGCGGCAGCGGCGCCGCCCTGGTGGTAGGCCTGGCCAGCGCGCTGTTCGCCGTCAAGGCCTTCGGACCGAAGAAGACCTGGAAGTCGAACCCGGCCTGATTGCCCAGGCAGGCTCCGCAGACCGAACCGGCCTTCTGGCCGGTTTTTTATGCTCCGCTCAGGGGCGGAACACCAGCGCCGGGTCGAGCGTCGTGCGCCGGCCGATATCGTCGAAATGCTTGTCCAGACAGGCATCGGCGGCGGCCGCGCCGCGGTCGTGCAGCATCTGCAGGAAGCGCGGCTCGGCATTGAACTTGCTCGAGATGCTCAGTTCCTTGAGTGCCTGCGCGGCGCTGATCAGATGCAGGCGCACCGGCGCGAGCACGGTCGAGTCGCCGTATTCCTCGTCGGGCACCGCGCCGCTGTGCAGCAGCGCGTTCACCTGGCGCAGGAAGCTGATGTTGAAGGCGATCTCGTTGGCGCGGTTGCTGATGTCGGCCATGTTGTGCGGAGCCTCCATGCGCGCGACCGGGTTGATCTGCACCACCAGCAGGTCTTCGGCGCCGGCTTCCACCAGCGGCGCCAGCGGCGGATTGGCCACGTAGCTGCCGTCCCAGTACAGCTCGCCGTCGACCTCGGCGGCGGCGAACACGGTCGGCAGGCAGGCCGATGCCATCAATCTCTGCGCGTCCAGTTCCTCGCGCCGGAACAGCTTGCCGCTGCCGGTCCTGATGTTGGTCGCGCTGGCGAACACCTGCAGTTCCTCGCAGGCTCGAACCCGCTCGAAATCGATCATCACGCTCAGGAACTGGCGCAGCGGATTGACCGTCAGCGGCATTTCCCGCACCGGCCCCGCCAGCGCGCCCGCCATTTCCAGCATCTGGTAGGCCGGCGAATGGCGCATCGTGAAGCCGCCGGCCAGGTGGTCGGCCGGGGTGCGCTGCAGCGGGCTGAACATGGCCGTGCCCGCCAGCGCATGCCAGAAGCGATCCAGCGCCCGGCGCGCCCCTGCCCGTCCGCCGCCGCGCGCCATGCCGTCCGCGACCACCGCCGCGTTGATCGCGCCCGCGCTGGCCCCGCTCAGGGCGACGATCTCGAGCCGCTCTTCCTGCAGCAGCCGGTCGAGCACGCCCCATGTGTAGGCGCCGTACGTGCCGCCGCCCTGCAGCCCGAGGCTGATCTTCTTGCTTGCCGTCGTCACGCCACACTCCTTCGCATACAAATAGCCGAAGTCTAGTGATTTGAGTGAATTAACCGCGCGACGCTGCCGCTAGGCATTATTAATCCAGCCAGCGCATGACCGCCGGCACCAGCCAAGGCGCAATCACGGCCGTCAAGGCGCCGTTCAGGCCCATGCCGAGCCCGGCAAAGGCGCCCATCTCGGCGCACGACTGGAAGGCGCGGGCAGTTCCGATGCCGTGCGAGGCCAGACCGAGGGCGAAGCCGCGCGCCGCCGGCGAGGCGATGCGCAGGCGGTCGAACAGCCAGGGGCCGGCGATCGCCCCGAAGATGCCGGTGCCGATCACCAGCGCCGCCGTCAGGGCCGGAATGCCGCCCAGGCGCTCCGACACCGCCATCGCGATCGGCGAGGTGGCCGATTTCGGGCCCAGGGTGGCGGCCAGCTGCGGGCTGGCGTCCAGCAGCAGCGCGATGGCCACGCTGGAGACGATCGCCGTCACCGATCCCAGCACCAGGGCGAAGGCCAGCGGCAGGAAAGCCTTGCGCAGGCGCGGCAGCTGGCGCACCAGCGGCAAGGCCAGCGCCACCGTGGCGGGACCGAGCAGGAAGTGCACGAACTGGGCGCCGGCGAAGTAGCGCTGGTAGGACATGCCGGACAGCCACAGCACGAAGGCCACCAGGGCGATCGAAATCGCCACCGGATTGGCCAGCGGCGCGCCCTTGAAGAAGGCGGTGATGCGGTGCGCCGCCAGGTAGGCACACAGGGTCATGGTCAGGCCCAGCAGCGGCGAGGCGGACAGGTAGACCCAGAATTGGGAGAACTGGTTCAGCTCAAGCATCGCCGCCCTTCTTCCCGAGTCCACGCAGCAGCAAGCCGGTCACCGCCAGCGTCAGGGCGGTGCTGGCGACGAGCGAGGCGAGGATGGCGAACCAGTGGCCGCTGCCGCTGGCCGCGGTGGCCACGATGCCGACGCCGGCCGGCACGAACAGCAGCGACAGGTGCGACAACAGCGTGTTGGCGGCTTCCTCGATGCGTTTCTCGAGCGGCGGCCAGGCCAGCAAGGCGGCCATCAGGAGCAGCATCCCGGCGACCGGGCCGGGCAGCGGAAGCTTTAACAGGAAGACGATGCCTTCGCCGAGGCACTGGAACAGCAGAAGGATGGTGAAGGCGGCGAGCATGAGGCTTCTGATCAAGGCAAAGCGCTCAGGATAGCAAAACGGGACGGGCGGCGTGCTGCGTTAGTGGTACGCGGCGAAACTTGGGTCCCGGCCTGCGCCGGGACGACGGTCTTTAGTGCGGCTCAGGATCGCGCAACAGGAAGCTCACGCTAAGCCCATCAACGTCGTCCCGGCGAAGGCCGGGACCCAATTTGACTTTTGCTCGATTAAGCAAATGATCAAGCTTCGGCTGTCGCCCCCGCAATCGCCCCGCGGCGCAGCTGATCACGCTCGATCGACTCGAACAGCGCCTTGAAGTTGCCTTCGCCGAAGCCGTCGTCGCCCTTGCGCTGGATGAACTCGAAGAACACCGGGCCGAGCTGGGCTTCGCCGAAGATCTGCAGCAGCAGGCGCGGCTTGCCGTCCTTGACCGCGCCGTCCAGCAGCAGGCCGCGCGCCTTCAGTTCTTCCGGGTTCTCGCCGTGGCCCGGCACGCGGCCGTCCAGCATTTCGTAATAGGTGTCGGGCGGCGCCTTCATCAGCGGCACGCCGGCCTCGCGCAGGCTGTCCACGGTCTTGATCAGGTCGTCGGTCAGCAGCGCGATGTGCTGGATGCCTTCGCCGTTGAACTGCATCAGGAATTCCTCGATCTGGCCGCCGCCGGCCTTGCCCTCTTCGTTCAGCGGGATGCGGATCATGCCGTCCGGGGCAGTCATGGCCTTCGAGGTCAGGCCGGTGTACTCGCCCTTGATGTCGAAGTAGCGGATCTCGCGGAAGTTGAAGAGCTTCTCGTAGAAGCCGGCCCAGAAGGCCATGCGGCCGCGGTAGACGTTGTGGGTCAGGTGGTCGATGATCTTCAAGCCGTGGCCGACCGGGTTGCGCTCGACACCCTCGATGAATTCGAAGTCGATGTCATAGATCGATTTGCCGTCTTCGAAGCGGTCGATCAGGTACAGCGGCGCGCCGCCGATGCCCTTGATGGCCGGCAGGCGCAGCTCCATCGGGCCGGTCGGGATCTCGACCGCCTGGGCACCCAGCTCCAGCGCGCGCGCATAGGCCTTGTGCGAATCCCTGACGCGGAAGGCCATGCCGCAGGCCGACGGGCCATGCTCGGCGGCGAAGTAGGCGGCGTAGCTCTTCGGCTCGTTGTTGATGATGAAGTTGATGCCGCCCTGGCGATACAAGGCCACTTGCTTCGAGCGGTGCATCGCCACCTTGGTGAAGCCCAGCTTCTCGAACACTTCTTCCAGTACGCCCGGGGTCGGCGACGCGAACTCGACGAACTCGAAGCCCATCAGGCCCATGGGATTCTCAAACAGGTCTGCCATTTCTTCTCTTCCTTGTGTCTCGTTGGTCAGGTTCAAAATACTTCCTACTCCGCAAATACTTCCGCCAGCAATCCGCGCAGCCACTGGTTGCCCGGATCCTGGTTGTAACGCCGGTGCCAGAACACGTTGGTCTGCAGCGTGGGCAGTTCCAGGGGCGGCACGATCCACTCCAGGCCGAAGGGCAGCGCCGCGCGTTCGGCCAGCTTCTGCGGCACGGTGACCACCAGGTCGGACGTAGCCACCATATAGGGCACCGCCGTGAAATGCGGCACCCGGAAGCGCACCGATGGCCCGACCCCAACGCGCGCCAGCAGCGCGTTGATGCGGTCGTACGGACTCTCGTTCGCATCGACCAGCATGTGCTCGGCCTTCACGAAGCGCGCCAGGCTCACTTCTCCCTTCCCCAACGGATGGCCCTTGCGCATCATCGTCACATAGGGCTGGCGGAACAGCTGGCGCTGGTACAGCGCTTCCGATATGTCCTCGAAGGGCCCGACCGCCAGGTCCACCCGTCCCCCTTCCATTTCCTCCTTCAGCGCCAGGCTGCCTGCGCGCATCGAGCTGATCTCGACCAGCGGCGCCAGCAGCTTGCAGCGCTCGATCAGAGTGGGCATGAAGTAGATCTCGCCCACGTCCGTCATCGCCAGCACGAAGCGCCTGCTGCTGGTGGCCGGGTCGAAGCGGCTGCGCTGGTTCAGCGCCAGTGCGACCTGGGCCATCGCCACGCCAATCGGTTCGGCCATCTGCGTCGCCAGCGGCGTCGGCTGCATGCCGCTCGCGGTACGCACGAACAGCTCGTCCCCAAAGCTGCGCCGCAACCGCGCCAGCGCATTGCTCACCGCCGACTGGCTCAGCCCGAGCTTGCGGGCGGCCGAGGAGATCTGGCGTTCCCGGTAGACTTCCTGGAATACCGAGAGCAAGTTCAGGTCGATATTGTGCGGTTCGATCATGGGCGTTCTGTCTGGCCTGCATTGTGGGCGCGCCGTAACCGCGCGACCAGTAGTATTTAGATGGTGAATAGTCTACATTTTTCTATTCATCTCGTAAAACATGCGAGATTCTTCTAGAGTAGCGGCATCCAACCACCATGAGAGTGAGCATGAGCGAGTCCACCGCCACCATGAGCGGATACATGAGCGGATTCGGCAACGAGTTCGCCACCGAAGCCCTGCCCGGCGCCCTGCCCCTGCACCGCAACTCGCCGCAGCGCGTGGCCTACGGCCTGTATGCCGAACAGATCTCGGGCACCGCCTTCACCGCCCCGCGCAGCCACAATCGCCGTTCCTGGCTGTACCGGATCCGCCCGGCCGCCGTGCACGGCAGCTTCACCCCGATCGACGCAGGCCGCATCGTCTCGCGCTTCGACACCCCGGCGCCGCCCAACCAGCTGCGCTGGAGCCCCCTGCCGATGCCCGACGCGCACACCGACTTCATCGACGGCTGGGTCACCATGGCCGGCAACGGCTCGCCCGAAGCCATGAGCGGCTGCGCGATCCACCTGTACGCCGCCAACAAGGACATGGAAGGGCGCTACTTCTACAGCGCCGACGGCGAATTGCTGGTGGTGCCGCAACAGGGACGCCTGGCGATCGCCACCGAGCTCGGTCTCCTGGCGGTGGAGCCGCAGGAGATCGCCGTGATCCCGCGCGGGGTGCGCTTTTGCGTCAGCCTGCCGGATGGCCAGGCGCGCGGCTACATCTGCGAGAACTTCGGCGCCCTGCTGCAGCTCCCCGACATGGGCCCGATCGGCTCGAACGGCCTGGCCAACCCGCGCGACTTCCTCACGCCGATTGCCCGCTACGAAGACCTGGAAGGCGACTTCGAGCTGGTGGCGAAGTTCTGCGGCGGCCTGTGGCGCGCCTCCATCGGCCACTCGCCGCTCGACGTGGTCGCCTGGCACGGCAACTACGCCCCCTATAAATACGACCTACGCCACTTCAACACCATCGGCTCGATCAGCTACGACCATCCGGACCCGTCGATCTTCCTGGTGCTGCAGGCGCCCAGCGACACCCCGGGCGTGGACACGCTGGACTTCGTGATCTTCCCGCCGCGCTGGCTGGTCGCCGAAGACAGCTTCCGCCCGCCCTGGTTCCACCGCAACGTGGCCAGCGAATTCATGGGCCTGATCCACGGCGCCTACGACGCCAAGGCCGAAGGCTTCGTGCCGGGCGGCGCCAGCCTGCACAACTGCATGAGCGGGCACGGACCGGACGCCGCCACCTTCGACAAGGCCAGCAGCGCGGATACCGCCAAGCCGCACAAGGTGGCGGACACGATGGCCTTCATGTTCGAGACCCGCCACGTGATAGTGCCGACCCCGTACGCGCTGTCCTCGCCCCAGCTGCAGCCGGACTACCAGCAGTGCTGGGCGGGCATCGGCAAGCATTTCCGCTCGGCGCCGTAATGATGCCAAGTTGGCAATTCGTGTGGCGGAAACCCCTTCCGGCATGCGATGATGTGGCGTACGCCATTTTCGCGCGTGACCGGTCGCGGCCCGGATAGTCCGACGGAGGCCCCGCGCCAGTGTTAACCGACATATTGATCATCTCCTTCCTCATCCTGATGAACGGAGTGTTCGCCATGAGCGAGTTGGCACTGGTCTCGGCCAAGCGGATGCGCCTCGAGCGGCGCGCCGAAGAAGGAAACCGCGGGGCGCGCGCCGCCCTCAAGCTGGCCGACGACCCCAGTCACTTCCTCTCGACCGTGCAGGTCGGGATCACCCTGATCGGCATTTTCAACGGTGCGTTCGGCGAAGCCTCGCTGGTCAGCCACCTCACGCCTGAACTGGCGACGCTGCCGGTGATCGGCCCCTATGCGCGCGAAGTCGCGCTCGGCG
This sequence comes from Massilia sp. LC238, assembly GCF_000735635.1. NCBI lineage: Bacteria > Pseudomonadati > Pseudomonadota > Betaproteobacteria > Burkholderiales > Oxalobacteraceae > Massilia > Massilia sp. LC238. The sequence goes on from NZ_JNNN01000051.1 coordinate 99,376, forward strand.
TGGTCGTGATCGCGATCACGGTCGCCTCGATCATCTTCGGCGAACTGGTCCCCAAGCGCATCGCCATGGCCTTCCCGGAGACGGTGGCCACCCTGATCTCGCAGCCGCTGCGCACGCTCTCGGTGATCATGTCGCCGTTCGTGAAGTTCCTGTCCCTGGCCACCAATGCCATCGTGCGCGTGCTGGGCATCCGCGCAGCCAAGGAGGAAGCGCCGACCGAGGAAGACATCATCGGCAGCATCAAGGAAGGCGCCGACACCGGCGTGTTCGAAAAGACCGAATACGACATCGTGCAGCGCGCCCTGCGCCTGGACGACCAGCACCTGAAATCCCTGATGACGCCGCGCGTCGACCTGGTGATCCTCGACCTCGAGGACGACCGCCAGCAGAACCTCGAGGCCATCGCCACCAATCCCTATAGCCGCTACCCCGTCTGCCGCGGCGACCGTTCGCATATCCTCGGCTACGTGATGGCGCGCGACCTGTTCGCCCAGGCAGTGCGCATCGGTTCGCTCGACGCGGTCGACCTCGACGGCGCGGTGCAGGAGCTGCTGTACGTGCCCGAGACCGTGAGCGCCATGGCCCTGCTCGAGATGTTCAAGAAGAACCGCGCCGAACTGGCCCTGATTGTCGACGAGTACGGCGACATCCAGGGCATGGTCACGCTCAGCGACGTGATGAGCGCCCTGGTGGGCGACGTCACCGTGGCCGGCGAGGAGCACGACGCCGACGCCGTGCGGCGCCCGGACGGCAGCTGGCTGGTGGACGGCGGCATCTCGCTGGACCGCTTCCGCGACCTGCTCGAGACCACCCTCGAGTTCCCCGGCGAGGACGAAGGCGCCTACCACACCCTGGCCGGCTTCCTGCTCTACCAGCTCGGCTACATCCCGAAGCCGGCCGACATCGTCGACCACGAAGGCTTCCGCTTCGAGGTCATGGACATGGACGGCAACCGCATCGACCGCATCATGATCTCGCGCTACGTGCCGATCGACCCGGAACCGGAGCGGGATTAATCTTCTGCTAAGCCTGATGCGGTATCGTCGCGCTATCTCAACCAGGGAAAGCGCGCGATGGATGTTGTCACACTAGGCCCCCTTGTCCTGCCCACCGGCGTGCTGCTGGTCGTGGGCGGCATCCTGCTGGCCAACCTGCTGGCCGAGTGGTTCCGCCGGCGCCGCGGCGCCGACCCGGGCCCGATCCTGTGGAAGATGCTGCTCGCCGGCTTTGTCGCCGCGCGCGCCGTGTTCGTGCTGCGCCACCACGACCTGTTCCTCGATACACCCTGGGCCGCGCTGGACTTCCGCGACGGCGGCTTCGACGCCACCGCGGGACTGGTGGTCGCCTGCGTGGTGGGCGCCGAGCTGACCCGCCGCGCCCCAGGCCTGCGCCGCCCCCTGCTGGTATCGAGCCTGGCCGGGATCGCGCTCTGGATGGGCGGCAGTCTGTTGCTGCCGGCGTTCGCCCCGCCGCATGCGCCCATGCCCGAGCTCAGCGTGCGCCGGCTCGACGGCAGCGAGGTGCCGCTGCGCGCCTACCAGGGCAAGCCGCTGGTCGTGAACCTGTGGGCCACCTGGTGCCCGCCCTGCCGGCGCGAGATGCCGGCCCTGGCGGCGATGCAGCGCAAGCGGCCGGACGTCGGCTTCGTGTTCGTCAACCAGCGCGAGTCCGCAAGCGCGGTCCAGGCTTTCCTGACGGCGCAGGGCCTGCGCATGGAGAACGTGGTGATCGACCCGGCCGGCCAGCTGGGCGCGCGTACCGGGGCGGTGGGTTTTCCGACCACCCTGTTCTATGACGCGCAAGGCAGACTGCGCTTCCGTCATGTGGGAGAGCTGTCGGAGGCAAGCTTGAGGGAGAAGCTGGGGGCGTTGGAACGCTAGCCGCCTTCCCCCGCGAGCAATCCTGTGGTACAACTCACGCCGCACCAAGGAGAGCCCATGCAAGTGAACCCGATCCAGCTGTTCGACGCCGAATCCTCGACCTATACCTACATCCTGTCCGCACCTGGCAGCCTTGAAGCGGTGATCATCGACCCGGTCGACCGCCACTGGCAGCGCGACCTCGCGCACATCGAGCGCCTCGGATTGAGGCTGACCCACGTGCTGGAGACCCACGCCCATGCCGACCACGTCACCTCGGCCGGCAAGCTGCGCGCCCTGACCGGCGCCAAGGCCTGCGTGCCCAGCGGCTGCGGCATCCCGCCGGCCGAAGTGCAGCTGCAGGACGGCGACCTCATTGCCTTCGGCGGGCGCGAGCACATCGCCGTCATCCACACTCCCGGCCACACCGCGGGCAGCATGTGCTACCTGTGGCGCGGCAACCTGTTCACCGGCGACACCCTGCTGGTGGACGGCTGCGGGCGCACCGACTTCCAGGGCGGCTCTGCGTCCGCGCTGTACGACAGCGTCACCCGCAAGCTGTTCGCGCTGGACGAGGCCACCCGGGTCTGGCCCGGCCACGACTATCGTGGCCAGTCGGTCTCCACCATTGGCTGGGAAAAGCGTCACAACGCGCGCCTGGCCGGCCGCTCGCGCGAAGATTTCGTGGCGCTGATGGCCGCGCTGGACCTGCCGCGCCCGAAATTGATGGACGTGGCAGTGCCCGCCAACCGCAACCTGGGCCTGGCGCACAGCGTCTGAGCGGAGCCTGCTGCATTTTTCCAACAAGCAACAAGCGAATTCGTCAGTTCCGGGTATAATCTTGCATCCGTAGAAATTTGATTGCACTTAAAGAAACTCTCTGGCCGGTGCACGAAGGCTGATGCATGAAACAGTTTGACGACCTGGCCCAGTGGCGCGCGCGCATTTTCTCGACTTTGATGTCGGCCGTCCTGCTGCTCGGCGTAGTCGCGGCCGTGCCCAGCGCGCTCCTGGCCATGGTCGACGGCCTCTGGCAGATCGCCGCGATGGACGTGGTGGCGCTGGCCTGGATCTTCGCGATCTGGTGGTTCGACCGCCTTCCCTACACGCTGCGCGTCCTGAACTTCCTGGCGATGCTGTTCCTGGTCGGCGTCGGCCTGATGCTCGGCGTCGGCGCGGTCAGCCAGATCTTCCTGATGGCGCCGCCGGTACTGGCCGTGGTCCTGCTCGGCACCCGCCAGGCCCTCGGGGCGCTGGTCGTGAGCGCCCTCACCATCCTGGGCCTGGGCCTGTCCGGCCACGCCAAGCTCTACGTCGCCGGCCTCGGCCACGATGAATTGCTGTCCTCGCTGATCGTCACACTCAACTACCTGTGCGTCGGCGCCCTGATCACGATCACCTGCGGCGCCCTGGTCAAGGGCCTGGCTGACACGCTCCGCGAGGTGCACGGCTTCGCCGAAACCCTGGAGTCCAAGCAGGACAAGCTGCACGAACTGAACGCCGAACTGCGCCTGACCTCGGCCGCGGTGGCGCGCCTGAACGACATGGTGCTGATCGCCCACGCCATCGATGCGCCGGGCGCGCAGCAGCCGATCATTTCCGCCAACGAAGCTTTCGAGCGCCGCACCGGCTACCGGCGCGACGAGATCATCGGCCACAGCATGCGCCTGCTGCACGGCCAGGACACCGATCCCGACGAGGTCGAGCGCATCCTGCGCGCCGTCGCGCGGGGCGAAGCGATCAAGGCCGAACTGCAGCTCTACACCAAGGCCGGCGAGCCCTTCTGGGCCGAGATGGAAATGGTGCCCTTCGCCAGCGACGGTGGACGCAGCACCCACTGGGTGGTGGTCGGGCGCGACATCACCGAGCGCCGCAACTCGGCCAAGGCGATCCATCACCTGGCCTTCTACGACGTGCTGACCGGCCTGCCCAACCGGCGCCTGTTCACCGAGCGCCTCGACGCCCTGGTGGCCGCCCGCAATGCCGGCGGCGCGCTCGGCGCCGTGCTGTTCATCGACCTCGACAACTTCAAGTACGTCAACGACGCCCGTGGCCACGCCACCGGCGACGCCCTGCTGCGCAGCGCGGCCGGGCGCCTGGTCGCGACCGTGCGCGCGCGCGACACCGTGGCGCGCCTGGGCGGCGACGAGTTCGTCATCCTGCTCAATGACCTGGGCGACGACCCCGACACCGCCGCTGCCGCCGCGCTCAAGGTGGCGCACAAGGTGCTGGCCGCACTGGGCGAGGAAGTCACCATCGACGAACACGTGTACCGCTCGACGGGCAGCATCGGCGTGGCCCTGCCGCTGCGTGCCGGCCAGACCGCCCACGACCTGCTGCGCGAAGCAGACACCGCGATGTACCAGGCCAAGGCAAGCGGCCGCAATGGCGTGGCCCTGTTCGAGACCACCATGCTGGTCGAGGCCGAGCAAAAGCTCACGCTCGAGCGCGACCTCGCCAATGCCCTCGAGCGGGGCGAACTGGCCATGCACCTGCAACTGCAGGTCGACCGCGAACAGCAGCCGGTCGGCGCCGAGCTCCTGATGCGCTGGCGCCGCGCCGACGGCATCCTGGTGCCGCCGGACGTGTTCATCCCGATCGCGGAAACCACCGGCCTGATCGTCCCGCTGGGGACTTGGGTGCTGCGCCAGGCCTGCGAAGCATGGCTGCGACTGAGCGCGGCCGGCCATCCGCTGCCGCTCTCGATCAACGTCAGCCCGGCGCAGTTCCGCCAGCCGGACTTCGTGGAGACGGTCGCCCGGGTGCTGGAGGAGACCGGCGCACCGGCCGGCCAGCTGATCTTCGAAGTCACCGAGGGCCTGCTGGTGTCGGACCTGGACCAGACCATCGCCCGCATGCACGAACTGGCGGCCCTGGGCATCCGCTTCTCGGTCGACGACTTCGGCACCGGCTACTCGAACCTGGCCTATCTCAAGCGCATGCCGCTCTACGAACTCAAGATCGACAAGAGCTTCATCCGCGACACCCCGAACGACGTCAACGGCACCGCGATCGTGCAGTCGATCCTGGCGATGGCCGAGCACCTCGGCCTGCGCGTGGTGGCCGAGGGCATCGAGACCGCGCAACAGGCCGATTACCTCAGCGGGAACGGCAGTCCGCTGATGCAGGGCTACCTGTTCTCGCGCCCGGCGCCGCTCGAGGACCTGCTCGCCGTGCTGGACGGACTGGCATCCGCGCGCAGCGCCGCCTGATTCTGCTAGGCGCTGTCAGCGCTGGCTACGGATGTGTCTGATTGCGACGCGCAGCAATTGCTCCACCGTCGTGATCCGTCCACCATCGAGCGCCCGGCGCCAGCCCAGGTAGTTTGGCAGGTAGCGCGACGCGACCCCGCGGAAGCGGCTCAACCATTGCCAGAAACGCTGGTGATAGGCGCTCACATTCTGCACATGAATGACACCGGCAAGGCCGCAGCGTATCCGTACGCCCGCACGCAGGTTCACCGCCTCGTGCGCAATGCCATGCTTGCGGGCGAAACGGCGATACGCCGCATGGGCGTCGCTGACCAAGAGCACCTGCCGGTCGAGCCGGGGCAGCAGGTGGCGCTCCAGCTGCGCCGTCGTCAAGGCGCCACGGCCGACCACGGCATCGACGGTCTGGCCGCTGCGGTCGCGCGCGACCAGAATGCAGTCGTGCTCGCGTGAAATGCCGCGCTTGCTGGCCCGGCCGCCGCGCCAGCGGCGTGCCGCTCAGGTCGTTATAGGTGCGGCCGCAGGCGCGGCAGCGGTAGCGCTGCAAGCCGTTCGCTTGCCCATGCCGGTAGTAACGTTCACATGCGCAGCTGGGGCAGCGACGCACCGCTCCGCCGATCTGGCCGATAAGGGCGATCACCGGGTCCAGCCCGGCAGCGGGAAGCAGGGCGGCCAGCGTTTGCAGGCGCTGGGGCAGGTTCAGTGCAGGGAGTCTGGCAAACCACTTCTTGAAATGCGGTGCGCGCATGGTTGTTCCCGTCTGTGGTAACAGGCATTCGACCATGGAGCAGCTCAGCAGTTCTGCGCTCATCCATAGTTAAGGTTGACAGCGCTTTCTGCTAAGCTGTGCCCCGAACCAGACCCGGAGCACAGCGTGGCGCACCAGAGCATCCTCGACATCCCTACCCCAGGACGCGGCACCCGCGACATCACCGAGGCGGTCGCCGACGTGGTGCGCGCCTCGCATATCCAATGCGGCCTGGCCCACGTTTTCGTGCAGCACACCAGCTGCTCGCTCCTCGTCACCGAGAATGCCGACCCCGACGTGCGGCGCGACCTCGAAACCGTATTGCAACGACTCGCCCCCGACGGCGATCCGGCCTACCGCCACGATGCCGAAGGCCCGGACGACATGGCGGCCCATGTGCGCAACATGCTGACGGGTTCCGGCCTGAGCGTGCCGGTCGGTGGCGGCCGCCTGCTGCTCGGCACCTGGCAAGGCATCTACCTGTACGAGCACCGCAGCGCGCCGCAGCGGCGGCGGGTCGTCGTCACCGTCCTCTGAGTGGATTTCCCCCAGCCGTGGGGGAAGACCCGGACCGGTCGATTATCTACACTGCATGCAGGCCGTGACGCTGCACCCGCGAAGGCGCAGGGAGAACGGCCACAGATTTCCGGACCATATGTATCCATTTTCCGTGGACAGCGCGATCCGGCGCGACTAGTCTGGAGTCTCGCTCTCCTGCCAGAGGTCTCGCCATGCCGCTCCTGTTCGCCATGCTGCGCCTGGGCGCCACCCTGCTGCTCGCCCTGCCTGCGCTCGCATTCGCAAGTCAAGCGACGGCCCCGACCGCACCAGCCGCGATCGTCGCCGCCGCCGACCACCACCAGCACCTGTTCAGCCCCGGCATCATCGCCTTCATCGCCCCGAAACCGGGATCCGACGCGCTGCGCGAGATCCCGGTGACCGAACTGATCGCCCTACTGGACGAAGCCGGCATCCGCCGCGCCGCCGTGATGTCGACGGCCTATATGTATGGCCGACCCTCGCGCGTGGTCGAGGACGAGTACGCCAGGGTGAAGGCGGAGAACGACTGGACCGCTGCCCAGGTCGCAAAGTATCCGCAGCGCCTGCGCACCTTCTGCGGCTTCAATCCGCTCAAGGACTATGCGCTGGCCGAACTGGAGCGCTGCGCGGCGCACCCGCAGCTGCGCACCGGGATCAAGATGCACTTCGGGAATTCCGACGTCCAGCTGGACAAGCCCGAGCACGTCGCGCGCCTGAAGGAAGTGTTCCGCGCCGCCAACCGGCACCGCATGGCGATCGCGGTTCACATGCGCGCCTCGATTTCGCTGGAGCGCCCCTATGGCGAAGCGCAGGCGCGCGCCTTCCTCGAGCAGCTCATGCCCGAGGCCACCCGAACCATGGTGCAGGTGGCGCACTTCGCGGGCAGCGGTCCCGGTTACGAGGATCCACCGGCCAACGAGGTGATGCGCGTGTTGGCCGAGGCGGCTGCGCGCAAGGACCCCAACACCTGCAACCTGTACTTCGACGTGGCCTCGATCGCCACGCCCGACATGAGCCAGGCGCATGCGCGCGAGATGGTCGAGCGCATCCGCCAGGTAGGGGCCGACAAGATCCTGTACGGCTCGGATGCGGCCACGCCCACCAACATGAAGCCGCGCGAAGCCTGGGCGGCCTTCCGCGCGCTGCCGCTCACCGAGGCGGAACGCAAACGGATCGCGGGAAACGTGGCAGCCTACCTTCGCTGATCGCTTGTCGTCCTTCCAACATGGCGCGGCCATATGTTGTATGATGTCCGATGACATTCAGACAGGACAGATCATCGCATGTTCCCCGCTTCATCCGTCGGCCGCGCAGCGCAGCCCGAGACCCCGTTCTTTGCCCGTCCCCTGGTCGTCGTCGCGCTGGCGACCCTGTGCTGCCTGTTGTGGGGCAGCTCCTACCCGGCCATCAAGACCGGCTATGCCCTGCTGGGCATCACGCAGCAGGACATCCCGTCCAAGCTGGTCTACGCCGGCTACCGCTTCCTGCTGGCCGGAATCGGCGTGGCGCTGGCCGCCTGGCTGCTGCAAAAGAAGTTCCCGGTTCCACCCCGTGGCCAATTGCGCCAGGTCTTCCTGCTTGGAATAGCCCAGACCAGCCTGCAGTATGTGTTCTTCTACATCGGGCTGGCCTACACCACCGGTGTGCGGGCCTCGATCCTGAACGCCACCACCACCTTCTTCAGCGTCCTGCTCGCGCACTTCCTCTATAAGGACGATCGCCTGTCGGCGCGCAAGGCCGTCGGTTGCGCGCTGGGCCTGGCCGGCGTGCTGGCCGTGAATGCCGACGCCAGCCTGCTGGGCAGCGGCGTCAGCCTGCAGGGCGAAGGCTTCATCGTGCTCGCCGCCTTCGTGCTGTCGGCCGCATCGATCTATGGCAAGCGCGTCTCGCAGCGCATGGATGCGATGACGATGACGGCCTGGCAGCTGGCGATCGGCGGCCTGGTCCTGCTGGCGGCCGGTTACCTGACAGGCGGCAGCCTCGGACAGCTGGACCTGGCTTCGAGCCTGCTGCTGGTCTACCTGGCCGCGCTGTCGGCCGTCGCCTTTACCCTGTGGAGCCTGCTGCTCAAGCACAATCCGGTCGGGCTGGTCAGCATGTTCGCCTTCCTGGTGCCCCTGTTCGGCGCCGCCCTGTCCGGCATCTGGCTGGACGAGGACGTCCTGACCTGGACCAATCTTGCGGCGCTGGTGCTGGTGTGCGGCGGCGTGCTGCTGGTGACGCGGGGTGCGCCGGCTGGGCGGCCGGCTCCCCGGCAGCACCAAGGCTAGACCGCCGGAGCGACCTGGCATCACGCTTTCGCAAGCGGTTTCATCCGGAAGCTGATTCCCATCCGGTTAATCGCATTCATTGCCGCAATCGCGAGTGTCAGGTCGACGAGATCCTTCTCTCCAAATACGGACAGCGCCGCGCAATACGCATCGTCGGAAGCATGGGTTTCGCTCACACGCGTCACCTCTTCCGTCCATGCCAGCGCGGCCCGTTCCCGATCCGAGAAGAGATATTCCGCCTCCTCCCATACCGGCACCAGCACGATCTTGTCGATCGTCATGCCGGTCTTGATGAGGTCGCGGGTATGGATATCGATGCAGTGGGCACAGCCATTCAGTTGCGAGGCTCTCAGGAATACCAGATGGATGAGATCCGGCGGCAGCTCCGTACCAGTCGTGACGTAATGGTGAAGTGCGCCGACGGCCTTCGCGCCTTCCGCGGACACCTGGAACCAGTTTGGGCGTTTCATGAGATCTTCTCCTTGTGTGATGTCGACGACGCCGATATGCGTCATCCTTGCCGGTAAGACGGCTGCCATGGCCCGTTCGTGACAGGCCATGCCGGTTCACAAAAAAATCCCGGAGCCTGTCACAAGGAGCGAATCCAGTTCGTCTAAGAGCAAAGAGGTGTCGCTTCCCGATACCCGCACGCCCGAATGAAAAGGACGCGAGGATGCTATGACCGATGGCGCAAGCACACATACGCAAACAATATTCAACGCGCTTCGCCCGCGCCTGTTTTCGATTGCATACCGTATGCTCGGTATCCGCGCGGACGCCGAGGACGTCGTGCAGGATGCATGGCTGCGCTGGCACGACGCGCCGAAAGAGCACATCGTGTCGCAGGAAGCATGGCTGGTGACCGTGACGACCCGTCTCGCGATCGATCGCCTGCGCAGGGCAAAGGTCGATCGTGAGGCCTATGTCGGCTGGTGGCTGCCGGAGCCCCTGGTCGAACTCGACGAAAACACGCCCGAGAGTGCGCTCGAGCAGGACAACGACGTCTCGGTGGCGCTCATGTGGGTCCTGGAACGCCTGTCCGCCGAAGAGCGGGCGGCTTTCCTGATGAGGCAAGTATTCGATGCCGATTATGCCGAGATCGCCGAGGTCGTCAAGAAATCGGAACCGGCTTGCCGGCAGCTTGTCCATCGTGCATCGGTGCGCGTCCAGCAGGAACGCCCGCGCTTCGACGTCCCCAAGGATACACATCGCGCATTGCTTGGCCGCTTCATTGAAGCCGCAAGGCAGGGAAATCGCGCGGACATGCGTGCCCTGATGTCCGACGACGTGCAGCTGGTGTCTGACGGCGGGGGAAAGGTCAAGTCCTTCATGCATATCCTCAAGGGTGCAGGACGGGTCGCGGGCGTATTCTGGACACTCGAACACCAGTTTCCCATGCAGGTTTCGTATAAAACCGCCCTCGTGAATGGCGAGCCGGGTGTGCTGCGCTATGTGCAGGGAAAGCTGGAATCCGTGCAGTCATTCATCGTCGATGAAGAACGGATCGTGGCGGTCTTCGTCATGCGCAATCCGGACAAGCTGGCAGCCGTCCCGCAGGAGCTGTGAAACCGGCCGGCGCCGCACTGCTGAGCGCCGGTCCGTTCAGGCCCATGCTATCTTTCCCCGGCAATGTCGCACACGTCCGCCAGGAAGCCCGCATGCACCCGTCCAACATCGTCCTCCTCGAATTCCATCCCGAGCGCGACGAGCTTTGCTACGGCAAGGAACTGCGCGACGGCCTGTCCGTGGCCCTGCGCATGGGCAGCTCGCTCTGGCTCGCCAACGACGAATCGGTCAGCATCGAGCGCCTGACCGTGTGCGAGGTCGACAGCACCGGCCGCAGCAGCTTCACGCGCGACCATCGCCAGTACGCGCTGCACGACTACCTCGACCTGCCGGTGCCGGCGCACGGCGCCACCGAGGACGACATCAACGAGGCCGACATCGAGGGCCTGGCCTGCGACGGCAAGTACCTGTGGCTGGCCGGCTCGCACAGCCTGCGGCGCAAGCAGCCGAAGGACGGCGACGGCGTCAGGAAGGCGCACAAGCGCCTCGCCAGCGTCAGCCTGGATGCCAACCGCTACCTGCTGGCGCGCATCCCGGTGTGCCGGGACGGCGACGGCTACACCCTGGAGAAGGAAAGCACCCGCAAAGGCAAGCTGCGCACTGCCGCGATGCTGCGCGGCGACCATCAGGGCAACGAACTGACCGCCCTGCTACGCCAGGACGAGCACCTCGGTCCTTTCCTGTCCATTCCCGGCAAGGACAACGGTTTCGACATCGAGGGCCTGGCCGTGGCCGGCAAGCATCTGCTGCTCGGCCTGCGCGGGCCCGTGCTGCGCGGCTGGGCGCTGGTGGTGGAAGTGGCGCTCGTCGAGGACGAGCAGCCGGGCCGCTTGCGCCTGGCGCCGGTGGACGACGATGGTTGCCTGTACCGCAAGCACTTCCTCGACCTGGGCGGGCTCGGCATCCGTGACCTGTGCGTGCACGGCAAGGACATCCTGGTGCTGGCCGGGCCGACCATGGACCTGGACGGGCCGGTCACGCTGTTCCGCTGGCGCGGCGCAACCCAGCCAGGCAAGGAATGCGTGGTGGCGGCGGACCAGCTCGAACGGGTGCTGGAGCTGCCCTTCGGCCATGGGGTCGATCACCCCGAGGGCATTGCGCTGTTCGCGGTCGACAAGGATGGGCGCGACACCCTGCTGGTGGTGCACGACTCGGCCTCGCCCAGCCGGCAGATCGGTGACAGTACCCTGGTGGCGGACGTGTTTACGCTGCCGCGGCGCGAGCGCCCCCTTGCGAGCAAGCCTGCAAAATAGATCATGAAGGGTGCATATTTCCGCGCGCCCGTGATTTTTGTTGAATTTCGCGGCCAGTCGCCGGTGGTATTCTCGCCGCCTCGCTCCTGAATCAACGCAATGACTCCCAAGAATACCCTGTGGGCGCTGCTGGCGCTCATGTTTGCCTGCGGCATGTCCGACGCCCTGTACGCCGCCTCCCACGTACACATGCCCATGTGGTGGATATTGCTCTCAGCCTTCCTGCTGAGCTTCCTGCCCTATTACTGGTATCGCCTGGACAGCGAGGCGCGGCTGTACCGGCGCCCACGCTGGATGAGCACGGCCGTGGTGGCGATGGCGCCGATCGGCATTCCCCTCTACCTGCTGCGCAGCCGTCCCCAGGGCGGCCGCCTGGGGTCGCTGGCCCGCATGTCGGGCTTTTTGCTGATGATGCTCGGCGCCAGCCTGGCAGGTGTCGTCGCCTTTTTCCTGATGCCGGGTTAAGCGCCTACCCCAGTTACCGAGGCTCGCGCCGCCTGAACCGTGCTTTTGCTAAGCTGTTTCCGTCGCCACGCCACACCGTGGCCGGTCCACTTTCATTGATTGGAGAATCGCCATGCGCAAAATGATCATGATGGCCATTGCAGGCCTGCTCTGGAAAAAATTCGGCGGCAAGATGGCGCAACGCTATCCGATGGGACGCCGCGGCTACCGCCGCTTCTGATCCGCCCGGGCGGCCGCCAACCAGCTTTCGGGAGGCGCGCCGTCCATGGCGGCCCTGCTTGCAGTAAAATCGCTGGCTTTAAGGCAACTTTCGCTGAAGGCCGACGATGGATACCGCCAAGCATGAACTCAAACGTGGCTTAAAGAACCGCCACATCCAGCTGATCGCCCTCGGCGGCGCCATCGGCACCGGCCTGTTCCTGGGCGTGGCCCAGACCATCCAGCAAGCCGGCCCCTCCGCCCTGCTCGGCTACGCCATCGCCGGGCTGGTCGCCTTCCTCATCATGCGCCAGCTCGGCGAGATGATCGTCGACGAGCCGGTCGCCGGTTCCTTCGGCTATTTCGCCAGCAAATACGGCAACCCGATGGCCGGTTTCGTCTCCGGCTGGAACTACTGGGTGATGTACATCCTCGTCAGCATGGCCGAGCTGTCCGCGCTCGGCATCTACGTCCAGTACTGGTTCCCGGACATCCCGACCTGGGTCTCGGCGCTCGCCTTCTTCGTGCTCGTCAATTCGCTCAGCCTGCTCAACGTGAAAACCTTCGGCGAGCTGGAATTCTGGTTTTCCATCATCAAGGTGGCGGCCGTGGTCGGCATGATCGTGTTCGGCCTGTACCTCCTGATCAGCGACACTGCCGGTCCCCAGGCCGGCGTGGCCAACCTGTGGCAGCACGGCGGCTTCTTCCCGAACGGCTTTGCCGGCCTGGCGCTGTCGATGGCGGTCATCATGTTCTCCTTCGGCGGCCTGGAAATGATCGGCATCACCGCGGCCGAAGCCGACAACCCGGGCCGCACCATCCCGCGCGCGATCAACCAGGCCATCTGGCGCATCGCCATCTTCTACGTCGGCGCGCTGGCCGTGCTGCTGATGCTGTACCCGTGGCAGAAGGTGGTGACCGGCGGCAGCCCCTTCGTGCTGATCTTCGCCGCGCTGGACAGCAATGCGGTGGCCAACATCCTCAACCTGGTGGTGCTGACGGCCGCCCTGTCGGTCTACAACGGCTGCACCTATGCCAACAGCCGCATGCTGTTCGGCCTGGCCGAACAGGGCAACGCGCCGCGCGCCCTGCTCAAGGTCAGCAAGCGCGGCGTGCCCCTGGCCGCCCTGGGCGTGTCGGCGGTGGCCACCGGCATCTGCATCTGCGTCAACTATTTCCTGCCGCGCGACGCCTTCGGCATGCTGATGGGCCTGGCCGTGGCGGCGCTCGTCATCAACTGGGGCATGGTGTGCTGGAGCCACCTGCGCTTCCGCCGCGCCAAGCAGGCGGCGGGCCAGGCGACGGCCTTCCGCAGCCCCTGGTTCCCGCTCACGAACTACCTGTGCCTGGCCTTCCTGGCCGGCATCATCGTGGTGATGTACCTGACGCCGGGCCTGCAGCTGTCGGTGTGGATGATCCCGGCCTGGCTGGCCCTGCTTGCGCTGGGCTACTGGCTACGCCAGCGCAAGCTGGCAGGCGCCACGATCGCACCGGCGGCGTAAAGACGCGATAAAGCGACAGCGCGCGCGGGTTTCATGACTGGCGAGTCATTTCGTCATGTTGCGCTAGCTCAACAGCCGGACTGTTGATAAAGTATTACTCCAGTGGAGCCATCATTCCATGTGCTTGTCCGGGCCGCCAAGCGCCGCCCGGCCATTCCTCATTCATGAGCCGAAGGAGTCAGCTTGAAGAAGATTGTCGCCAGTTTCGTCGCACTCGCCCTGTTCGCGGCCGACGCCCACGTCGTCGTCGCGGCGCAGGACTACAGCAAGTACAGCCAGGAAGCCCTGGAAAAGGAACTGGCGCTGATCGCCACGTCCCGCCTCAGCGTGATGGTGCCGATGCGCGACGGCATTAAGCTGTCGACCGACATCTACATGCCGAAGAACGCCAGCGGCAAGTTGCCCGCCATCCTGTGGAAGACGCCGTACAACGAGGGCAAGCTGAAAGGCTCGACCCAGCGCTACGTGCTCGAATCGGTCAAGCGCGGCTATACCTTCATCGTACAGAACGAGCGCGGCCGCTACTTCTCGGGCGGCAACTGGGAGATCCTGGGCAATCCGCAGAACGACGGCTACGACACCCTGAGCTGGATCGCCAGGCAGGACTGGTCGAACGGCAAGGTCGGCACGCTCGGCTGCTCGTCCTCGGCCGAGTGGCAACTGGCCCTCGCCGGCCTGAACCACCCGGCGCACGCGGCCATGGTGCCGATGGCGTCCGGCGCCGGTATCGGCAAGGTCGGCCGCTTCCAGGAGCAAGGCAACTGGTACACTGGCGGCGTGCCGCGCAACCTGTTCTTCGTCTGGCTGTACGGCGTCGACAATCCGCTGCGCGCCCAGCTGCCCGCCATCGCCGACGACAAGCTGCGCGCCCGCGTCGAAGCCTACAACGACCTGAACCCGGCCAAGCCGCAGGTCGACTGGAACAAGCAGATCAAGCACCTGCCGGTCGACCAGTTACTGAGCTCGCTGGGCGAGCCGGCCGGCACCTTTGAAGAACTGATCAAACGCACGCCAAGCGACCCGGCCTGGCAAAAAGGCGGCCTGTACCACGAAGGCATGGGCTGGGGCGTGCCGGCGCTGTGGTTCAACAGCTGGTACGACGTCTCGATCGGCCCCAATCTCGAGCTGTTCAACCACGCACGCGCGGCCGGCACCGACAAGGAAGCCAGCGCCAACCAGTACGCGGTGGTCGCGCCGAACGTGCACTGCGCCTTCTCCCGTCTCGGCCCGAACAACACCATCGGCGAGCGCAACATGGGCGATACCAGTTTCGACGTCGACGGCGCCATCTACGGCTGGTTCGACCGCTGGCTGAAGGGCGACACCAAGGCCTTCCCCGCAACTACGCCGCACGTGCGCTATTTCGAGATGGGCGCCAATCGCTGGCAGAGCGCGGGCACCTGGCCGCCGGAGAAAGCCAAGCCGATGCGCCTGTACCTGCGCTCAGGCGGCCGCGCGAACTCGCTGTACGGCGACGGCCGCCTGCTGCCGCAGGCGCCCGGCGCGAACGAAGCGGCCGACCGCTACCGCTACGACCCGATGAATCCGGTGCAGACCATCGGCGGCGGCGACTGCTGCAACGGCGGCATCGTGGTGCCGGGCGCCTTCGACCAGCGTCCGGTCGAGGCGCGCAGCGACGTGCTGGTCTACACCAGCGACCCGCTGCCGAAGGCCGTCAGCGTGGCCGGCTTCGTGGATGCCGTGCTGAAGGTCTCGTCGAACGCCAGGGACACCGATTTCGCCGTCAAGCTGGTCGACGTGGCGCCGGACGGCACCGCCTGGATCATCGGCGACACCATCTTCCGTGCGCGCTACCGCAACGGTTTCGACAAGCCTGAGATGCTCACGCCGGGTGAAGTCGTGACCATCCGTCCGAGCCCGATCGCCACCGCGATCCAGTTCGGCGCCGGGCACCGCATCCGCGTCGAAGTCACCTCGTCCAACTTCCCGAAATTCGTGCGCAACCTGAATACCGGCGGGCCGAACGAAAGCGAGAAGACCGGGGTGGTGGCCGACAATGCGGTGCACCACGACGCGGCCAACCAGAGCTACATCGAGCTGCCGGTGGTGCAGTAAGGAAGCCCGGCGGCTCGGCGCTGCAGGTGCGGCCGGCGACGTCCTAGCCGGCCACACGCGCCGCCAGTTCCTCCGCCTCTTCCATCCGGCGCAGGACCTCGGCAAAGGACATCGGCTGTCCGAACAGCCAGCCCTGCGCGTACTGCACCCCTTGCCGGAGCAGGAACTCCGCCTGGGCCTGACTTTCGACCCCTTCGGCGATCATGCGCAGCCCGAGGTCGCGTGCGATCGCGATGATGTGCCCGACCACCTGGCTGGTCGGCGCCCCGGTGCCGATCGCCTCGATGAAGCTGCGGTCGATCTTCAGGAAATCGAGTTCCAGCGATTCGAGGTAGGACAGGCTCGAATAGCCGGTGCCGAAGTCGTCGATCGCAATCGCGAAACCGTGCCGGCGCAAGGCGCCCGAGGTCTCGCGCGCGACCACCGGGTCGAGCATGCCGCGCTCGGTCACCTCGAGGATGATGCTGGACGGATGCGCGCCCATCTGCTCGAGCGTGGCCTGCAGCTTGTCGAGGAAGTCGGGTGAATGGAAGTCGGCCGGCGCCACGTTGATGCCGATATGGAAGTCGGGATGCGTCTCGAGGTAGAAGCCGGTATCGCGGCAGACCAGTTCCAGCACCTGGTGGGTCAGCTTGACGATGGTGTCGTCCTGCTCGGCGATGGGAATGAACAGCTCGGGCATGACGATCTCGCCGGTGGGCCGGCGCCAGCGCACCAGGGCCTCGACGCCGGTCATGCGGCCGCTGCGCAGTTCGACCACGGGCTGGTATTCCAGGAAAAATTCCTTGCGCCGCAGCGCCGAGCGCACCGCATAGGGCAAGGCCATCTGCTGGCGCGCCAGGTACAGGATCGCGCAGGCCAGCGCGATGCCGGCCAGCATGCCTACCGGCACCAGCCGGGCCGCGAAATCCTGGGATCGGTCTTCCAAGTAGTGCAGCGGCACAGCGGCGATGCCGACCGTGCCGAAGCTCGAAGAACGCACCACGGCAACGACGTGGCCATCCTCCTCGAACACCGCCTCGCGCGCGCTGCCGAGGCGTTTCGACCAGGCGGGGTCGATATGGCCGCGGGCACTGATCGGCGCGTAGAAGTCGAGCGGCACCACGGCCAGCGACACGTCGGGCTCGCTCTTGGCCGTATCGATCGGCAATTGTGCGTGAAGGATGGCGGCATAGCTGCCGTACTGCAAAACCAGGAAGGCATACTGGGGCGCGAACGGAAAGTGCACGTCGGTGCGCACCACGGCGCCGGTCTCGCTGCGGTAGGCGGGCTCGCCCAGTTCGAGCACGCGCGCGCTGCCGACGATGGACGAGCAGAGCATCCGGTTGCCCTCGACGTAGCCGACCGCCTGGATATAGGTCGAGCCGAGGTCGATCTCGCGCATGAGGTCGATACTCGCCGGCGCGCAGGGTGCGTCCGCGTACGGGGCCAGCCGCTTGACGGCAGCGGCCACCTGCGCGGCGGTCTCGTCGCCGCGCATCACGACGTCACGCGCATAGCCGAGCGCATGCGCGCTTTCCGCCTTGAAGGCTTGCCGCTGCGATTCCTCGATGGCAAGCAGGATCGGCCCGCCGATCCCGGCAGTCGCCAGCAGGAGCGTCAGCAGAACGACGGCGGTCTTTTTCATGTTTCCCTGCGCGCGGGCATGAAGGGATACTGCGGCAGTTCCATACTACAGACGCCGCGCGCGGCCCGCAATCCGCACCGGGCGCCTGACACGCCCTTGTACCGCCGCCGATACAGCATGCAATAGCGTGAGCGCCCACCCTGCCGGGCTCGCTATGCTGCATAGCAATATGAAAAGGACTTCGTGTGCGCGGCCGTTCGCCTTATCATGCTTGCCGCAAGTCACCTTACAAAGGGGAAGCGTTTATGAGTCAGAGTAAGCCTCTGTCGCTGCATGTACCGGAGCCTACCGGCCGCCCGGGCTGCAAGACCGATTTTTCGTACCTGCAATTGAGTCCCGCCGGCGCCGTCCGGCGTCCGCCCGTCGACGTGGCGCCGCTCGATACGAGCGACATCGCCACCGGCCTGATCCGCGTCCTGGACGAGAACGGCGACGCCGTCGGTCCCTGGGCGCCCGAGGTCGATCCCGAACTGCTGCGTTTCGGGCTGCGCACCATGATGAAAACCCGCATCTTCGATGCCCGCATGGTCATCGCCCAGCGCCAGAAGAAGATGTCCTTCTACATGCTCTCGCTCGGCGAGGAAGCCCTCGGCACGGCCCAGGCGCTGGCCCTCGAAGACGGCGACATGCATTTCCCGACCTACCGCCAGCAAAGCCTTCTGATCGCCAAGCAGGTGCCGCTGGTGGAGATGATCTGCCAGCTGCTGTCCAACGAGCGCGACCCGCTCAAGGGCCGCCAGCTGCCGGTGATGTACTCGGTGCGCCGCGCCGGCTTCTTCTCCATTTCCGGCAACCTGGCCACCCAGTACCCGCAAGCGGTGGGCTGGGCGATGGCATCAAGCATCAAGGGTGATACCAAGATCGCCTCGGCCTGGATCGGAGACGGCGCCACCGCCGAATCCGATTTTTCCACGGCCCTGACTTTTGCCCACGTGTACCGCGCGCCGGTCATCCTCAACGTGGTCAACAACCAGTGGGCGATCTCGACCTTCCAGGCGATTGCCGGCGGCGAGAGCGTCACCTTCGCCACCCGGGGCATCGGCAGCGGCATCGCTTCGCTGCGCGTGGACGGCAACGATTTCCTGGCCGTGCTCTCGGCCTCGCGCTGGGCGGCCGAACGCGCCCGCTCGAACCTGGGCCCGACCCTGATCGAATGGGTCACCTACCGCGCCGGCCCGCACTCGACCTCGGACGACCCCTCGCGCTACCGCCCGGCCGACGACTTCCAGCACTTCCCGCTGGGCGACCCGGTCGCCCGCCTGCGCCAGTACCTGACCAAGCAGGGCTGGTGGTCGGACGAGGAGCACGAGCGCGTGCAGTCCGAACTGGAGGCGGAAGTCCTCGCGGCCCAGAAAGAGGCCGAGTCCTACGGCATCCTGGGCGACGAGCGCGCCCCGAGCGCCGCCACGATGTTCGAGGACGTGTACAAGGAGATGCCGGAGCACCTGCGCCGGCAACGCCAGGAACTGGGAGTATGAAGATGGCGCGAGACGACATACCGAAAGAAACGGCTACCATGCCGATGACCATGATCCAGGCGCTGCGCTCGGCCATGGACGTGATGATGGAACGCGACGACAACGTCGTGGTGTACGGCCAGGACGTCGGCTATTTCGGCGGCGTGTTCCGCGTCACCGACGGCCTGCAGGCCAAGTACGGCAAGTCGCGCGTGTTCGATGCGCCGATCTCCGAAGGCGGCATCGTCGGCACCGCGGTGGGCATGGCGGCCTACGGCCTGCGCCCGGTGGTCGAGATCCAGTTCGCCGACTACTTCTACCCGGCCACCGACCAGATCGTGTCGGAAGCGGCGCGCCTGCGCTACCGCTCGGCGGGCGAATTCACCTCGTCGATGGTGATCCGCATGCCCTGCGGCGGCGGCATCTACGGCGGCCAGACCCACAGCCAGAGCCCGGAAGCCTTCTTTACCCACGTATGCGGCCTGCGTACCGTGATGCCGTCCAACCCCTACGACGCGAAGGGCTTGCTCATCGCCTCGATCGAGAACGACGATCCGGTGATCTTCCTGGAGCCCAAGCGCCTGTACAACGGCCCCTTCGACGGCCACCACGATCGTCCGGTGGTGCCCTGGTCCGGCCATGCGCTGGGCAACGTGCCGACCGGCTACTACAAGGTCGACCTCGACAAGGCCAACATCGTCCGTCCCGGCAACGACGTCACGGTGCTGGCCTACGGTACCATGGTCTGGGTATCGGAAGCGGCGGCGCGCGAAAGCGGCGTCGACGCCGAGGTGATCGACCTGCGCAGCATCTGGCCGCTCGACCTCGAGACCATCGTCAATTCGGTCAAGAAGACCGGCCGCTGCGTCATCGTGCACGAAGCCACCCGCACCAGCGGCTTCGGCGCCGAGCTGGCGGCCCTGGTGCAGGAACACTGCTTCTACCAGCTGGAGGCGCCGATCGAGCGCGTCACCGGCTGGGACACCCCGTATCCGCATGCGCAGGAATGGGCTTATTTCCCGGGGCCCGACCGTGTCGGCGCGGCCCTGAAACGTGCGCTGGAGGGAAAATAATATGGGCATTCATGTCATCAAGATGCCGGACCTGGGCGAAGGCATCGCCGAGGTCGAAGTCGTCGCCTGGCACGTGCAGCCGGGCGACACGGTCAAGGAAGACCAGGTGCTGGCCGACGTCATGACCGACAAGGCCACCGTCGAGATTCCCTCGCCGGTCGCCGGCACCATCACCAGCCTGGGCGGCGCGGTCGGCCAGTCGCTGGCGGTGGGCGCGGAGCTGATCCGTCTGGAGGTCGAAGGCGCCGGCAACTTCTCCGGCGAGAAGGCGAAACAGGAACCTGTCAAATCCGCCGCCGCCACGGCGCCGGCCGAAGAAGTCGCGGAACCGCAGCTGGAAGCGGTGGCGCAGGCGGAGAGCCCGGCAGGCGCGCAGGCTCGAGCCTCTGCGCCGGCGGCCCCGCCGCCGAAGCCGGCCGCAGCACCGCAACGCAGCTACCAGAACGGCCCGGCGCCGATGCGCGCCGAGGGCGAAAAGCCGCTGGCTGCGCCGGCCGTGCGCCAGCGCGCCTGGGACCTCGGGATCGAACTGCAGTTCGTGCACGGCAGCGGCCCGGCGGGCCGCATCCTGCATTCCGACCTCGACGCCCACGTGTCGGGCCGCCGCGCAAGCGCACAAGGCACCGGGCGCGACGAGCGCTATGCCAAGCGCGAGGGCGAACAATCGGCGCCGGTCATCGGCCTGCGCCGCAAGATCGCCGAGAAGATGCAGGAAGCCAAGCGCAACATCCCGCACTTCACCTATGTGGAAGAAGTCGACGTCACCGAACTGGAAGCGCTGCGCACCCAGCTCAACGCCAGGTATGGCGCCGAGCGCGGCAAGCTGACCTTCCTGCCGCTCCTGATGCGTGCGGTGGTGCTGGCGCTGCGCCAGTACCCGATGATGAACGCGCGCTACGACGACGCCAACAACCTCCTCACCCAGTTCGAAGGCGTGCACCTGGGCATCGCCGCCCAGACCGAGGCCGGCCTGATGGTGCCGGTGGTGCGCCACGCCGAAACGCTCGACCCGTGGGCGGCGGCCGCCGAGGTGGCGCGCCTGGCCGATGCCGCGCGCGCCGGCCGCGCCACCCGCGACGAGCTGACCGGCTCGACCATTACCATCACCAGCCTCGGCCCGCTGGGCGGCATCGTCACCACCCCGGTGCTGAACCGTCCGGAAGTGGCGATCATCGGCCCCAACCGCATCGTCGACCGTCCAATGATCCGGGATGGCGCCATGGTGGCGCGCAAGATGATGAACCTGTCGTCCTCGTTCGACCACCGCGTCATCGACGGCCAGGTGGCGGCCAAGTTCGTGCAGGCCATCCGCGGCTACCTCGAAACCCCGGCCACCATCTTCGTGGAGTGAGCATATGGAGACACTGACTACCACACTCCTGATCATCGGCGGCGGGCCGGGCGGCTACGTCGCCGGCATCCGCGCCGGCCAGCTCGGCGTGCCGACCGTGCTGGTCGAAGGCGCCGCGCCCGGCGGCACCTGCCTGAACATCGGCTGCATCCCGTCCAAGGCGATGATCCACGCGGCCGAGGAGTTCTGCAAGGCGCGCAGCTATGCGGCCGAAACCTCGCCGCTCGGCATCACCAGCGCCGCACCGCGCATCGACCTCGAACGCACGGTGGCCTGGAAGGACGGCATCGTCAAGAAACTGACCGGCGGGGTCGGCGCCCTCCTCAAGAAGAACGGCGTCAAGCTGGTGAACGGCTGGGCGACCATCCTGGACGGCAAGACCGTCGAGGTGCGCGCCGACGGCGACAGTGAGGCATCGGTACGCATCCGCTGCGAGCACATGCTGCTGGCCAGCGGTTCCGAAGCCGTCGAGCTGCCCTTCATGCCCTTCGGCGGTCCGGTCATCTCCTCGACCGAAGCGCTCTCGCCTGGCGAGATTCCGCAGCGCCTGGTGGTGGTGGGCGCCGGCTACATCGGCCTGGAACTGGGCACCGCCTACCGCAAGCTCGGCAGCCAGGTGACGGTGGTCGAAGCGGCCGACCGCATCCTGCCCGCGTATGACGCCGACTTGGTCAAGCCAGTGGCAGCGGCTTTAGGGCGCCTGGGCGTGGAGCTGCGCCTGGCGACCTCCGTGCTCGGCATGGACGGCGAGGACGGGCAGCAGCGTGTCCGGGTGCGCGACGCTTCCGGCGTCGAAGCCCTGCTGGAAGCGGACAGGGTGCTGGTGGCGGTGGGCCGCAAGCCGCGCACCACGGGCTGGGGCCTGGAGAACCTGATGCTCGACATGAACGGGCGCGCGGTCAAGGTGGACGACCAGTGCCGCACCTCGATGCGCAATGTCTGGGCCATCGGCGACCTGACCGGCGAACCGATGCTGGCGCACCGCGCCATGGCCCAGGGCGAGATGGTGGCCGAGATCGTGTCCGGCAAGCGCCGCCACTTCGCGCCGAGTGCGATTCCCGCGGTGTGCTTCACCGATCCCGAGATCGTCGTGGTCGGGATGTCGCCGCTGGACGCCGACAAGGCGGGCATCGAGATCGTCACCGCCAACTTCCCGTTCAGCGCCAACGGACGCGCGATGACCATCGAAAGCACGGACGGTTTCGTGCGCGTGGTGGCCCGCAAGAGCGATCACCGCATCATCGGCTGGCAGGCCGTCGGCGGCGCGGTATCGGAACTTGCGGCCGGCTTCACCCAGTCGATCGAACTGGGCGCGCAGCTCGAGGACATCGCCGGCACCATCCACGCCCACCCGACCCTGGGCGAGGCGGTGCAGGAAGCCGCGCTGCGCGCATTGGGACACGCGCTGCACATCTGAGCGATGCTCCCAGCCACCGGAGCCGCCCGACCGGGCGGCTTTTTTATGGCGCTGTCACCGTTGGATGTTGGACATGCCCAGCGCTATTCGCAGCATCTTGTCGGCTGACCGAATTCGCCCGCCGTCGACGGCCCACTGCCAGCCGAGATAATTGGGCAGATAGCGTGAGGCCACTCCGTTGAAGCGGGCAAGCCATTGACGGAAGCGCCGGTGGTAGGCGTTCACGTTCTGGACATGGACGGCGCCGCGCACCCGTTCGCCGGCCCGCAGGTTCACGGCTTCGTGCGAGATGGCGGCCGTGCGGGCGAACGCCTTGTAGGCTGGATGGGAATCGGTAACCAGCAGCACATCCCTGTCCAGCACCGGAAGCAAGTGCCGGTGCAGCTGGGCCATGGTGACGGCGCCCCGGCCGGTAATGAAATCGAAGGTGGCGCCGGTGCGGTCGCGGGCGACCAGCACGCAGACGTGTTCACCGTTGATGCCGCGTCGGCTGGCTACACCTGCGCGCTTGCGCGGCGG
>NZ_JNNN01000052.1:0-40878 GCF_000735635.1 Massilia sp. LC238
GGAGCCTCGAGGTGATTCGCCAGGAAATGTAGAGTGTCGTCGAACATGGCGACGAAGGTTAACAGCGTTGCCGCGCGTTTACAACGACAAAATAAAAATGCCGTTCAGTCTTAACTGAACGGCATTACCGCTTTCGCGGGGCTTTTTTTCGCCCGCGCCGGGGTACTAAGAAGCGTTCGCACAGCGGAACGAGAACGCTTGTCATTTCGCCGTTTTTTTCGATTTTCACTGCATTTTCCCGGGCTTTTTCAGCGTTTTCGATCCAAAAGCGGGCTGCTTGTTTGTTATCATGGAGCCTATTCAACATCATCAAGGGCATCACATGAAAGGCGACCAGAACGTTCTTCGTCTGCTGAACGCACAGCTGACCAACGAACTCACCGCGATCAACCAGTACTTCCTGCATGCGCGCATGTACCGCCACTGGGGCTTCGGCAAGCTGGCGAAGAAGGAGTACGACGAGTCCATCGGCGAAATGAAGCACGCCGACAAGCTGATCGACCGCATCCTGATGCTCGACGGCCTGCCGAACCTGCAGGCGCTGCACAAGCTGCTCATCGGTGAGTCGACCCAGGAAATGCTGGAATGCGACCTCAAGCTCGAGCGCGCGGCCCAGGTGACGGTCAAGGAAGGCATCGCGGCGGCGGAAGCGGCGGCGGACTACGTGACCCGCGACCTGTTCCTGATGATCCTCGAGGATACCGAGGAGCACATCGAGTGGCTGGAGACGCAGCTGGACCTGATCGTGAAGGTCGGCATCCAGAACTACCTGCAGAGCCAGATCAGCGAATAAAAAAACAAAACCCCGCCTGTGCGGGGTTTTGTTTATCAGGCCGGGCTGCGGCTCAGCGCCACTTCCTCATCCACTGGTCATAAAACCCCAGATCCCGTGGGACGGCCCCCGGAATCGCGCAGATCGCCCCCGCGAACTCGTTGGCGCGCGCCAGCGACAGGTCGAGCGGCCAGCCACGCATCTTCCCCAGCAGGAAAATCGCCGAGAAGGCATCCCCCGCCCCCACCGTGTCGATGACGAAGGGCGGCGCCGGGTTATCGCGGTGCATCAGCACCTGCCCGTCGGCGCCGAAGTACACCGAGCCGCGGTGCCCCAGCGTGACGATCAGCGCGTCGAGCGAGAACATCTGCAGCAGCGCCTGGCACGAGGCGTGCACTTCTTCGGCCGCCATCGCCGCATCGTCCGGCTTGATCTGGAAATACCAGCCGAACATCGCCTGCAATTCTTCCTCGTTGACCTTGGCGATGTTGGCTTCCTGCAGCGAGCGCGTGACGGTGCGCTCGTCCACCTGGCCTTCACGCAGGTTCAGGTCGAGGTAGCGCAGCGCCGGCGTGGCGCGCAGCAGCGCCATCAGGGTGGCGCGCGAGCGCTCGTGGCGCTGGGCCAGGGTGCCGAAATAGAAGATGCCGGGCTGCGTATGTTCCACTGCCGCCTCGGCCTGGGCCCGGTCGATGAAATCGTAGGCCTGGTTCGGCAGGATGGTGAAGCGGTGGCCGCCGCGGGCGCCGCGCTCGACCAGCACGCGGCCGGTCTCCTCGATGGCATCGACCTGCAGGCCGGCTTCGCTCATCGCGAAGCGCTCGAACTCGGCGCGCACCGCCTGCCCCGGCTGGTCCTTGCCGATGCGGGTGAGCATCAGCTGCGGCGCCATGAAGGCGGCCAGGTGGCGCGCCACATTGAAGGGGGCGCCGCCGACCACCTGCTCTGTGGTGAAGTCGTCGACCAGCGCTTCGCCGAAGACGACGGTGGTGGCAGGCGGGTTCACGCGACGAAAGGAACGGTGTCGCGGAACGACGGACGCTCGGCGAGTTTATCGGCCAGGCGCGCCAGGTTCGGGTAGTCGCCGCGCCAGTCGATGTCGGGGAAGCGGAAAGCCAGCCAGCCCAGGGCGCAGCCGACGGCGACGTCGGCCAGCGTGTAGTGGATGCCCATGCAGTAGCTCGATTCGCCTAGGCGGCTGGACATCTCGCGCAGGCCGGCGTGCACCTTGCCCATCTGGCGTTCGATCCACTTGGCGCTCTGCTGCTCCGGGGGGCGCTCGCGCCGCTCGAGGAAGACCAGGATCGCGGCATCGAGCACGCCGTCGGCCAGCGCCTCCCAGACCTTGACTTCGGTGCGCTCGCGGCCGTTCGGCGGCAGCAGCTTGCAGACCGGGGAGATGGTGTCGAGGTATTCGGCGATCACGCGCGAGTCGTACAGCGTGCTGCCGTCTTCCATGACCAGGCAGGGAATCTTGCCGAGCGGGTTGACCTGCTGGATGGTGGTCTCCGGGACCCACACGTTTTCTTGCACAAAGCTGACATCGAGCTTCTTGTCCGCCATCACGACGCGGACTTTACGCACATAGGGACTGGTGAAGGAACCGATGAGTTTCATACATGCCCGAATTTGAGGATTGGGTGCCAGTATAGCATCGCCATTTCGGCGCCTGTCTGCGCCGGACGAGCCTCCCGGGCCGTCCGCGGCGTGGCCTGCGCAAGGCTGCGCGCGCCTCCCAGTGGTAAAATCCGCGTTTTTGCACGGACCGCCCGCCATGACCTCTACCGTCCCCTCCCCTACCCTGTCGGCCCTGTCCCCGCTGGACGGCCGCTATGCGTCGAAAACCGACAAGCTGCGCCCGATCCTGTCCGAAGCCGGCTTCATGCACCACCGCGTGAAGGTGGAAATCGCCTGGCTGCAGGCGCTGTCGCAGGCCGGCTTCCCGGAGATCAAGCCGTTCTCGAGCGAAGCGAACGCTCACCTCGAGCGCATGGCCGCGAACTTCGGCGACGCCGAAGCGGCGCGCATCAAGGAGATCGAGGCGGTCACCAACCACGACGTCAAGGCGGTGGAATACTGGCTCAAGGAGCAGGTGAAGGACGTGCCGGAGCTGGTGGCGGCGAGCGAATTCATCCACTTCGGCTGCACCTCGGAAGACATCAACAACACCTCGCACGGCATGATGCTGAAAGCCGCGCGCGACGGCGTGCTGCTGCCGGCCCTCCAGAACATCATCGCCAAGCTGACCGAAATCGCGCACACCAATGCGGCGCTGCCGATGCTGTCGCGCACCCACGGCCAGACCGCCAGCCCAACCACCCTGGGCAAGGAATTCGCCAACGTGGTCGCGCGCCTGCAGCGCGCCGTCAAGCGCATCGCCGACGTCGAGATCCTCGGCAAGATGAACGGCGCGGTCGGCAACTACAACGCGCACCTAGCAGCCTACCCGGGCTTCGACTGGCCGGCCTTCTCGAAGGAAGTCATCGAGCAGCGCCTGGGCCTGGTGTTCAACCCGTACACCATCCAGATCGAGCCGCACGACTACATGGCCGAGATGTTCGACGCCATCGCGCGCGCCAACACCATCCTGCTCGACCTGAACCGCGACATCTGGACCTATGTCTCGCTCGGCTACTTCAAGCAGAAACTCAAGGCGGGCGAGATCGGTTCGTCGACCATGCCGCACAAGGTCAACCCGATCGACTTCGAGAACTCGGAAGGCAACCTGGGCCTGGCCAACGCGGTGCTGCGCCACATGGCCGAGAAGCTGCCGGTCTCGCGCATGCAGCGCGACCTGACCGATTCGACCGTGCTGCGTAACATCGGCGTCGGCTTCGGCTACGCGCTGCTGGCCTACGACAGCTGCCTGCGCGGCCTGAACAAGCTGGAAGTGAACGCGGCGCGCCTGGAAGCCGACCTCGACGCGAACTGGGAAGTGCTGGCCGAGCCGGTGCAGACCGTGATGCGCCGCTACGGCATCGAGAACCCGTACGAGCAGCTGAAGGAACTCACCCGCGGCAAGGGCATCACCCGCGAAGCGCTGCAGGAGTTCATCGGCAAGCTGGCGATCCCGCAGGAAGCCAAGGACCTGCTGCTGCACATGACGCCGGCGAACTACACCGGCCTGGCGGCGCAGCTGGCGAAAGCGATCTAAGCCCTACAAAGACCACACCAGCTTGACCGCCACCTTGCGGTCAAGCTCCACCCGCGCGTCGGCGGGCCCGTATTCCGCGTGGCTGCCATTCAGGTTCTGCCCCACCACCGACAGCTCCAGCTGCGGCGTCAAGCGCCAGCCGAAGCGCGCGTCCAGCGCCCAGTAGCCCGGCACCTCCGGATTCTCCAGCGCCGCCACCTTGCGCAGCGCCAGCTCCAGCTCGCGCCGCTCATCGATCGCATGGTGCGAGCGCAGCTGCAAGCTGTGCTCCGGATCCTTGCCCGCGATGCCCGGGCCGGCGGCGTCGTTGCTGCCCGGTTTCAGGCGCAGGCGCTCGTGCAGCGCCGTGAAGCCGGCCGACAGGCGCCAGGCCCCGTTCATCTGGTAGTTGCCCCACATCTCGATGCCGGTCGCCTTCCCTTCCATCAGGCTGCCGAAGGTGAGGAAAGTCCAGGTCGGGTCGATCTCCTGGGTCCGCAGGTGGTCGTACTGGTTGTGGAACAGCGTCGCCGAATACGACAGGTCGGGCAGCGGCTGGCCGCGGTAACCCAGTTCGAACACGCGCGCCACCTCCGAGCGCACCCGGGGACCGCCGCGCAGCAGGTAAGGCGGACGGCCCGGGATGAAGGCGTCCACGTCGAGGCGGGTCGGCGCGCGCACGGTGCGCGACAGCGCGGTCCACAACGCGTGCTGGGGCGCCAGGCGCCACGACAGGCGCACGCTCGGCAGGAATTCCAGGCCGGTATAGACGTTGCGCTCGGCGCGCGCGCCGACGACCAGGCTCAGGTCGGGACGCAACGCGATCTCGTCCTGGGCAAACAGGCTGGACCAGGTCTGCTCCGTCTGCGCCGGCAGGAAGGCGATCACCTCGCTGTTTTCCACCTCGTCCCAACTGTGGCGCAGGTTCGCGCCCCAGACCAGGCTGTGGCGGCCCCAGGCCGGCAGCGTATGCTGGAACTGCAGGTCGGCGATCTGCAGCGACTCGACAAAGGTCGGTGGCACTTCGCGCCGTGTGTGGTCGAGGTAGGCCTGCACCGACAAGCGCCCGCCGTCCGCAAGGGCGCGTTCCCAGCGCGCCGTGAGGTTGGCGCCCGCGGTGTCGATGTCGCCGAGGCGCAGCGTGGTGCCGCTCACCGAGATCTCGCCCGGTTCCGGCTGTTCGGGCTCGCCACGGTAAGCGTTGCCGTTCACGCTGACGGTGTCGGCGCCGTCCTTCCAGTCGGCCCGGAAGCCAAGCTGGGCCTGGCGCCAGGCGTCACGGATACGCTTGCCGTCGCCGTTCTCGCCGTGTGCGCGCTGCAGCAGCTTGCCGTAGACGCGCCAGCTGGTTTCCCCGCTGCTTCCGCCTTGTCGGAAGGCGGCATCCCCGCCATCGGTGGCGCCGCGCAGCACCGCCAGGCCGCCCTGGGTCGCCGCGGCCGAGCGCGTGGTGATGTTGATGACGCCGTTGACGGCGTTCACGCCCCACAGGGTGCCGCCCGGGCCGCTGATGACCTCGATGCGCTCGACGTCTTCTAGCATCAGGTCCTGCATGTCCCAGAACACCCCGGAGAACAGGGGCGCATAGACCGAGCGGCCATCGATCATCACCAGCAGCTTGTTGGAGGCGCTATTGTTGCTGCCGTTCAGGCCGCGCGCGCTGATCGAGTAGCCAAAGCTGGAGCGCTGTGCCACATGCAGGTTGGGCGCGAGCCGCAGCGCTTCGGGCAGGCTGTGCGCGCCGGCGCGGCGGATGTCCTCGGCCGTGATCACGAACACCGATGCCGGCGCATCGAGCAGGCGCTCCGGCTTCTTCGACACCGACATGACGTGGATGTTGGCAAGCTCCTCGATCGACAGGTCGGCCAGCTCACCCTGGCTCGCCGGTACGTCGCCAGCTGCCAGCGCCGGCCAGGCCAGGGCCGCGCCCAGGCAGGCCAGGGCGCGCCGGCTGAGCCTCAGGCCCGATGGTGTAAAAGGATGTCGCATAAGTCCTGCTCCATGGCAGCAAAAGTATCCGCAGGTAATCTTTGATAAGGCCTTCTTTATCGAATTTTACATTCTGGCGGCTATTGCTGTGCAGTGAATACAAAGCGTGCTAGTGTACCCAGCGAAATTACACCTACAGCGAGCCCCGCTAAAGACTGGTATAGTCCTAACCAGTACGAATTATTGAAAATAAACATATGTACCGCTACACCATCCCGGCCATCGTCCTGCACTGGCTGATCGCCTTCTTGATCATCGGGACCTTCACGCTCGGGCTGGTCATGACCGATATCCCGGGCATCACGCCGACCAAGCTGAAGTATTTCAACTGGCACAAATGGGCCGGCGTGACGGTGCTGCTGCTTGCCGCCCTGCGCCTGCTGTGGCGCCTGTTTCGTCATCCGCCGGCCTACGCCGACGAGATGCCGGCGTGGCAGCGCGGCGCCTCCCATGGCCTGCATTGGCTGCTGTACATCTTGATGTTCGCAGTGCCCCTGTCCGGCTATTTCTACAGCCTGGCGACCGGCTATCCGATCGTCTGGTTCGGCGTGATCGAACTGCCGGTGCTGATGGGGCCGGATCCGGCCCTGAGAGTCATCCTGAAGGATGTCCACTACTGGCTCAACATGCTGCTGGCGCTGCTCGTCGGCCTGCACGTGGCGGCCGCGTTCAAGCACCTGCTCGTCGACCGCGACGGCGTGATGGCGCGCATGCTGCCTTTCTCTACCCGTAAGGAGTCTCGATGAAACCCATGAAAAGCCTGCTGCTGGCCTCGCTGCTGGCCAGCGCCGTCGCCATCGCGGCGCCCCTGAAAACCGACCCGGCGAAAAGCAGCGTGACGGCCACCTTCAAGCAGATGGGCGTGCCGGTCGAAGCGAAGTTCAAGCAGTTTGCTGCGCAGATCGACTACGACGCCGCCAAGCCGGCCGCGTCGAAGGCGAGCGTCGAGATCCAGACGGCCAGCCTCGACCTGGGCGACCCGGACTACAACAAGGAAGTCGCCAAGAAGGAATGGTTCAACACCGCCCAGTTCCCGAAGGCGAGCTTCGTCTCGACCGCGATCGCGCCGGCCGGCGCGGGCAAGCTGAACGTGAGCGGCAAGCTCACCATCAAGGGCCGCAGCGCCGACGTCAGCTTCCCGCTGAGCGTCAAGGCGGAAGGCGGCAAACAGGTATTCGAAGGCCAGCTGCCGATCAAGCGGCTGGCGTTCAACATCGGCGAAGGCGAGTGGAAGGACACGAGCATGGTCGCCGATGAGGTTGTCATCAAGTTCCGCGTCACGGCGGGCCAGTAATCACCCCAGCAAACACCTCAACACACGCAAGGAATCCTTCCATGAAAATCAAGCACCTGATCGCAGCCCTGGCCGCTTCGAGCACCCTCGGCGCCGGCATCGCCTTCGCCGCCGACACCTACAAGATCGAGCCGAACCACACCTACCCGAGCTTCGAGGCCGACCACATGGGCATCTCGGTCTGGCGCGGCAAGTTCAACAAGACCGACGGCACCGTCACCCTCGACCGTAAGGCCAAGACCGGCACCCTCGACATCACCGTGTACATCGACAGCATCGACTTCGGCCACGACAAGATGAACGAGCACGCCAAGAAGCCGGACATCTTCGACGCCGCCCAATTCCCGACCGCGACCTTCAAGTCGAAGTCGATCAAGTTCACCGGCGACGTCCCGACCTCGGCCGAAGGCGAGCTGACCCTGCACGGCGTGACCAAGCCGCTGACCCTGACCATCAACAAGTTCAAGTGCATCGACCACCCGATGCTCAAGCGCGAAGTGTGCGGCGCCGACGTGACCGGCAGCTTCCAGCGCAGCGACTTCGGCATCAACTTCGGCCTGCCGAAGTTCTCGCCGGAAGTGAAGCTGGCGATCCAGGTGGAAGCGGTCAAGCAGTAATCGCTCGTTCAGCATGGAAAAAGCCTCGGTTCCGCAAGGAACCGAGGCTTTTTTACGTCAAGACGCCGTCAGCGATCAGCGGCCGTCGCGGTCCGCGTCACCCGGGATGGCGCGCTCGACCTTGTGCCATGCGGCGCGCGACGCGTGCTTGGCCTGGTCCCAGCTCAGGCGCGAATTGCCCTTGGTGCGTTCCCACTCGGTCGACAGCTCGTTCTCGTGCATGTCGTAGCCGCCCGGGTAGCGGCCTGCCGAGTTGTAGCCCAGCGCATAGGCCGGTGCGTAATCGTCGTAGGTGTAACCCGGGGTGTAGTACGGCTGGGTCTGGTACTGGTTGCGCCAGTGGGCGTCTTCCTCCTGCGGGTTGACCATCTTGGCCACGCCCTTGCCGGCCATGCCGCCGACGGCCGCGCCGATGCCGGCACCGGCCACCGCGCCGACCGGACCGCCGACCGCGCCGCCCAGCACCGCACCGCCGACCGCAGCGCCGCCAGCCGCACCGACGCCGGTGCCCAGGTGGTGGTCATGCAGTTCGTCGCCCGCTTTCGGGTTCACGACTTCGCCGGTGCCCTTGCCTGCCGCGCCGCCGGCCAGGCCGCCGATCACGGCGCCCGCTGCGGCGCCGACCGGGCCCGCCACCGAACCGGCAACCGCGCCGGCCGCAGCGCCGCCGGCGCCGCCGACGCCCTGCGCCAGGTTATGGTCGTGCAGTTCGTCGCCCGCTTTCGGGTTCACGACTTCGCCCGCGCCCTTGCCGGCTGCGCCGCCCGCCAGGCCGCCGACCACCGCACCGGCAGCCATGCCGATCGGGCCGCCGGCCGCGCCGGCCATCGCGCCCACGGCCGCGCCGCTGCTGGCGCCGACGCCCTTGGCCAGGTAGTGTTCCGACAGGTCGTCGCCCGCTTTCGGGTTCACGACTTCGCCCACGCCCTTGCCGGCGATGCCGCCGGTGACCGCGCCGATGGCGGCGCCCGCCACGGTGCCGACCGGGCCGGCCGCCGAACCAATGGCGGCGCCGGCTGCCGCACCACCCAGGGCGCCGACGCCGGTGCCGATGATGTGGGTGCCGCCGCTGTCGGTCCAGGATTGCTGGATGTGGCGCGCATCTTCGTCCGAACGGGCGTTCACGCCCATCACGATGCCGCCGCGCTTGATGCCTTCTTCATAGTGGGCAGCACGGTCTTCCGGGATGCCGGCGCCGATCAGCGCGCCGATCAGGCCACCGGTGATGCCGCCGGCGCCGGCGCCGGCCAGGGCCGCTGCCAGCGGGCCGGCGACGACCACGCCCAGGCCAGGCAGCACGAGGGTGGTGCCGACGGCGGCGATGCCTGCCAGGACGGCGCCGATGGTGCCGCCGATGCCGGCGCCGATGCCGGCGCCTTCGGCGGCCTTGCTGCCCAGTTCAGTATCGGTGTCGCCGAAATGAGTCTTGCGTGCCTCGTCCGACATCATCAGGTTGACGTCGTCCTTGGTGTAACCGCGGGTCGAGATCGAGGAATATGCACGTTCTGCGCTGGCACGGTCGGGGAACAGGCCAGTGACCATGCGGGAATTCTGGTTGGTGTTATTCGAATCGTAGTTGCTCATGGCGAATCCTTTCAGAAGGTTCAGGTGCTGGGTCCTGCAAACAAAATCGATCTTGCAAGTGTTGAAACCTTATGCCCCGCACAAGACCTCTTCTGTTCGCTGACGCACCCTACCCGGTTCTTTTCGCTCAACAATTCGAAGCGGCAGAACAGGCTTGCAGATTCGCCGTCTAACGTTCGTTGCCGCACCGACCTGAAGGGGACTGGTCTCTAGACTTTTCTCCATGGCCACGGCAATTCAAGGGCCTGGGGGTATGTTTTCTTACACTTGAAGGAGGTACACCATGTTATTCATCATTTGGATCGTTGTCGGTGGCATTCTGGGCTGGCTGGCCAGCATGGTCATGAAGACCGACGCAGAGCAAGGCATGATTCTCAACGTCGTGGTTGGTATCGTTGGCGCCTTCCTGGGTGGCTGGCTGCTGTCGCCGCTGTTCGGCACCGGCACCATCAACTCCGATGACTTCAGCGTCTCGTCGCTGCTGGTTTCGTTCCTGGGTGCTGTCATCCTGCTGGCGATCGTGAACCTGCTGCGTCGCGGCCGTGTTCGCTAATCAGCAATCGGGTAGCCCTAGCTAAAAACCAACGCTTCATGCGTTGGTTTTTTTACGCCCGCAGTTCCATCGGTCTTTCCGTATGTCCCTACTATCACCCAAACGATTCTGGACCATCCTCGTCACGGCCGCTCTCACGCTGGTCGGCGGAGTGCTCGCGCTCAATTTCATGCCGAGCGAAACGCAAATCGATACCCGTCTGACCCGGCAGTACGATACCAACGACCCGCAGTTCCGCCGCTCGCTCGGGGTCCTGCTCGGTCCGCCCATCCTCGAAGGGAACAAGGTCGAGGTCCTGCTCAACGGCGACCAGATCTTCCCGGCCATGCTCGATGCGATCCGTTCGGCCAAGAAGAGCATCACCTTCGAAACCTATATCTACTGGTCCGGCTCGATCGGCAAGGAATTCACCGAGGCCCTGATCGAGCGCGCCCGCGCCGGCGTGAAAGTCCACGTGATGCTGGATTTCATGGGCAGCCTCAAGCTCGACCTGGCCCAGATCGACGCCATGAAACAGGCCGGCGTGCAGGTGCAGCGCTACCACAAGCCGGTCTGGTGGAAGCTGGCGCGCCTGAACAACCGCACCCACCGCAAGCTCCTGGTAATCGACGGCAAGGTCGGCTTCACCGGCGGGGTCGGCATCGCCGACCAGTGGCGCGGCAATGCCCAGGACAAGGACCACTGGCGCGATACCCATTTCCGCATCGAAGGACCGGTGGTCGGCCAGGTGCAGGCCGTGTTCAACGACAACTGGACCAAGGCCACCGGCACCGTGCTGGACGGCGCCGATTATTTCCCGGCCCTGCAGCACGTGGGCGACATGCCGGCCCAGATGTTTTCGAGCTCGCCGACCGGCGGCGCCGAGTCGATGCACCTGATGTACCTGATGGCGATCACCTCGGCGCGCAAGACCATCGACCTGTCCGCGGCCTACTTCGTGCCCGACGAGCTCACCATCCGCACCCTGATCGAAGCGGCGAAACGCGGGGTGCGGGTGCGCATCCTGATGCCAGGCAAGATCATCGATTCGGACCTGGTCAAGGCCGCCTCGCGCGAGCGCTGGGGCGAACTGCTGGCTGCGGGCGTCAAGCTGGCCGAATACCAGCCCACGATGTACCACGTGAAGGCCCTGATCGTCGACAACCTGCTGGTGTCGGTCGGCTCGACCAACTTCGACAACCGCTCCTTCAGCATCAACGACGAGGCCAATCTCAACGTGCTGCACGAAGGCTTCGCGCGCGAGCAGACCGCCATCTTCGAGGATGATTGGCGGCACTCGAGCCCGGTAACCAAGGCGGAACACCGCGAACGGCCGTGGTGGCAGCGACTGAGCACCGGCGTCGCCTCGCTGTTTAGCGCCCAGTTGTAGGACAAGTTTCTAACGAAAAACTACGCGTTTGTCTGTACGAAATACTGGTTGACGATGTGTATGGTGATTACGGATACTCTTGGATGCTCCGCGGAGCCCAAGAGTTCCCACTTCCTATACATAGACGCGAATGAAAAAGACCCTCCTCTCGCTGGCCATCCTGACCAGCTTCGCCGCACACGCGGACGAAGGCATGTGGATGCCGCAGCAGCTGCCACAAGTAGCCAAGCAACTGAAAGCCGCCGGCCTCAAGCTGGATCCGTCCACCCTGACCAAGCTGACCGAATTTCCGATGGGCGCGATCGTGAGCCTGGGCGGCTGCTCGGCCTCGTTCGTTTCGCCGCAGGGCCTGGTCGTCACCAACCACCACTGCGTGTACAACAGCATCGCGGTCAACTCGACCCCGGAACGCGACCTGCTGGCGAACGGCTTCCTGGCCAAGACCCTGGGCGAAGAGTTGCCGGCCGCACCAGGCAGCCGTGTCTACGTGACCGAGGAAGTGGCCAACGTCACCAACCAGATCATCACCCCGGACGTCGCCAAGCTGAGCGGCAAGGCACGTATCGACGCCATCGAGAAGAACCAGAAGACGCTGGTGGCCGAGTGCGAGAAGGATGCCGGCTACCGCTGCACCGTGGCCAGCTTCTACGGCGGCCTGGAGTTCTACCGCCTGAAGCAGCTCGAGATCCGTGACGTGCGCCTGGTGCACGCACCGCCGGCCGGCGTCGGCAAGTTCGGCGGCGACACCGACAACTGGATGTGGCCGCGCCACACCGGCGACTACGGCTTCTACCGCGCCTACGTGAGCAAGGACGGCAAGGCCGCCGAGTTCTCGCAGGACAACGTGCCGTACAAGCCGAAGCACGTGCTGAAGATTGCCGACCCGAGCGCCAGCGCCAAGGAAGGCGACTTCGTGATGGTGCTGGGCTACCCGGGCCGCACCAACCGCCATCGCCTGCCGTCGGAAGTCGAATCGACCTTCACCTGGAACTACCCGGCCTTCGTGCAGGCATCGGGCGAGACCCTGGCGATCATCGAGCGCGAGACCAAGAACGACCCGGCCGCCAAGCTCAAGTACGCCGGCCAGATCGCCGGCGTCAACAACTACTACAAGAACCGCAAGGGCATGCTGACCTCGTACGCGAACAGCGACTTCCTGCAGCGTAAGACGGCCGAGCACAATGCCCTGAAGGCCTGGGTCAACGCCACCCCGGCGCGCAAGGCGCAGTATGCCGCCGACATCGAGCAGGCCGAGAAGCTGATCGCCGAGCGCGACGCCAACGCCAAGAAGGGCTTCTACCTTTCGTACGCCCAGCCGAAGTTCCTGTCCTCGGCGCGTTCGCTGTACCGCCTGGCCAACGAACGCACCAAGCCGGACGCCGAACGCAAGACCGGCTTCCAGGAACGCGACCTGGCGCGCTGGACCTCGGTCATCACCGGCCAGGACCGCACCTACGACGAAAAGGTCGACAAGGCGCTGGTGTTGAACTTCCTCACCAAGTACAACGCGCAGCCGGCTGCCGAGCATGACGCCGCCTTCGATGCCGCCCTCGGCATCAAGCCGGGCATGAGCGACGCCGAGCTGAAGGCCGCGCTGGACCGCATCTACGCCGGCTCCAAGCTGGCCAACAAGGAAGAGCGCGCCGCATGGCTGAAGAAGTCGCCGGCCGAGTTCCAGGCCTCGAACGACAGTTTCATCAAGGCCGCCGTCGCGATGTACGACGCTGGCCTGAAGGATGAAGCCAAGGAAGAGGAAATGGCGGGCAAGATCCAGCAAGCCTACGGCAACTACATGCGCGCCAAGATCGCCTACATGAACAGCAAGGGCCAGGCCGTCTACCCCGACGCCAACGGCACCCTGCGCGTCACCTTCGGCAAGGTGATGGGCCGTGACGTCGGCGCCGACGGCACCGGTTCCTGGACCGCGTTCACGACCCCGAAGGGCATCGTGGCCAAGCACACCGGCGAAGGCGAGTTCAACGCGCCGGAAGCCCAGCTGGCGGCGATCCAGTCCAAGGACTTCGGCAAGTACGTCGATCCGAAGCTGAAGACCGTGCCGGTCAACTTCCTGGCAACGCTTGACATCACCGGCGGCAACTCGGGTTCGGCCGCGCTGAACTCGAAGGGCGAGCTGATCGGTCTGGCCTTCGACGGCACCCTGGATTCGATCATCTCGGACTGGGACTTCAACAAGGCCATGACCCGCTCGATCCAGGTCGACAGCCGCTACATGCTGTGGAACATGAAGCATGTGGACAAGGCCGACAACCTGCTGAAGGAAATGGGCGTGCAATAAGCCCGACGGCGCCTGCGGGCGCCTTCCCTGAAGCCACGCCGCCGCAAGGCCGCGTGGCTTTTTTTCGTTTCATGCCACCGTTCGTGCAGTTCGTCGCGCAACGGATGCAGGCATGCAGACGCGCCGCCATACTCCTTTCATCGATAGTGAAAGGACTGGCATGAACAAGACCTGCCTACTCTGCGGCGCGCTGCTTGCGCTGATTTGCTCCGGCGCGACGGCGCAGGAAACCCCTGACCCGTACGCGAAAGCGCGCGCCATCATCGAGGACCTGAACCGCATCAGCGCCCCGTCCGGCGTGCAGGAATCCTACAAGGTCCGCATCGGCGGCGTCGACCAGTGGCTCAGCGTGCGCGGCCAGGACCGCGCCAACCCGATGATCCTGTTCGTGCACGGCGGCCCCGCCTCCCCCATCACGCCGACCATGTGGCAGTTCCAGCGCCCGGTCGAGGAATACTTCACGGTGGTGAACTGGGACCAGCGCGGCGCCGGCAAGAGCTATGCCGAAGCCGATCCGGACAAGGTCGGACAGACCATCCGCATCGAGCGCTACGTCGACGACGCCATCGAAGTGGCCACGCACCTGAAGGAGAAATACGGCAAGCGCAAGCTCATCCTCATGGGGCACAGCTGGGGCACCATCGTCGGCATGCGCGCGGCCCTCAAGCGCCCCGACCTGTTTCACGCCTATGTCGGCATCGGCCAGGTGCTGAACGTGCGCGAGAACGAGCGCATCAGCTTCGACTACGCCTGGGAGCGCGCCAGGCGCGAGAACAATGCCGAAGCGCTCAAGGAAATGGCATCGATCGCGCCCTACCCCGGCGACCGGCCAATCACGCGCGAGCGCATCGTTATCGCCCGTAAATGGCCGCAACACTACGGCGGACTGTCCGCGTTCCGCAGCGAATCCGGCTACTTCTTCCGCGGTCCCCTGCTCTCGCCCGAATACACCCCGAGCCAGGTGAAGGACATCGACAAGGGCAGCCTGCTGACCCTGGGCCGCGTGCTGCCCGAATTCCTCGAGGTAGATTTCTCGAACCTGAAGCGCTTCCCGATCCCGGTCGTGATGTTCCTGGGCCGCCACGACTACACCACACCGGCCGCGCCGACCGTCGCCTGGATGGACGCGGTGGACGCGCCCTACAAGCGCATCGTCTGGTTCGAGCGCTCGGCCCACATGGTGCCGTGGGAAGAGCCGGGCAAGCTTCTCGTCAGCCTGCTGGAAGTCGTCAAGCCGCTGGCGAAATGATCGCCTCCAGCTCGCCGGCAATCTGCTGCGCGAGCTGGTGGATGTGGAAGCCGTCGACGAAACCGTGGTGGGCCTGCACCGAGAACGGCAGCTCCAGGCGGCCGCCCGGCGCGTCGCGGAACTTGCCCCAGGCGAGCGAGGGAATGTCCGGATGTGCCAGCGAGGCGCTGGGGTGCTGGATGGAGGTGAAGGCCAGCCAGGGAATGCAGGTGATGAAGACCTGCTCCTTTGCTTCGCGCGGGCCGAGGCTGCGGTAGGCGCCGTTCAGCTCCGTCATCGCCGAGGCTTGTTCGCGTGCGGCGATGCCGCGCGCCACGAATTCGCGCAGGTCGTCGCTCCAGTCGAACAGGGCGAAATTCAGGTCCTGGTGCTGGTTGATCACGGTGAAGGACGGCCGCAGGCGCTCGATCCGGAATACCTCGCCGTCCAGCAGGCGGTAGCGGAAGTTCTCCACCTTGAGCACTGCGCGCAGCACCGCGCACAGCAGCACGTGGAACGGGGCCAGGCCCGCTTCCCGGCACCAGGGCCGGAAATCCGGCAGCTCGAGCGGGAAGCAGATGTTGACCGCGGCGCTGTCCATCGCATCGAACAGCGCGAAGCGGTCGCGCCGCCGTTCGAACACGTCCATTTTTCTACCCCTTGTTCAGGCGGCTGTGGCGCACGCTGTACAGGAAGTAGGTGGCCACGGCCACGCCCATCCAGATGAAGAACACGCGGAAGGTGGCCGGCGACAGGTCCTTCATGATGTACAGGCAGGCGCATACCGACAGGCCCGGGATCAAGTAGGGACCGAAAGGCACGCGGAAGTGGCCCGGCTCGCCGGGGCCCTGCTTGGCGCGGATCACCGGCACGGCGATCGACACCACGATGAAGGCGGTCAGGGTACCCATGCTCACCATGTCCCACAGGAAGGTGGCGTCGACCAGGCCGGCCACCGCGCCCACCACCAGGCAGACGATGATGGTGTTGGCAGTCGGCGCCAGGGTGCGCTTGTTCACCTTCTGGAAGGTCTTCGGGATCAGGCCGTCGCGGCTGATCGCATACAGGATGCGCGTCTGGCCGTAGATCGTCACCAGGGTCACCGAGAATACCGACACCACGGCGCCGGCCGACAGCACCAGCGCCGGCCAGGCCTGGCCGGTGACGTTCTGCAGGATCACCGACAGGCCGGCTTCCTGGCCCGCGAACATGCGGGCGGGCTGGGCGCCCATCGCGGCCACCGCCACCAGCAGGTAGAACACGGTCACGATCAAGAGCGCGGACAGGATCCCGATCGGCACGTTGCGGCGCGGGTTGTTCACTTCCTCGCCGGCGGTGGCGATGGTGTCCAGGCCGATGAAGGAGAAGAACACGGTGCCGGCGGCGGCGGTCACGCCGGCCATGCCCACGAAGCCGCTGTCGGGGTCGGGGCTGAAGAAAGGCGTGAAGTTGGCGGAATCGAAGCCGGTGAAGGCGATCACGGCGAAGAAGATCAGGATGGCCAGCTTGACCAGCACCATGATGGAATTGGTGGTCGCCGATTCCTTGGTGCCGCGGATCAGCAAAATGCAGCACATCGCCACCAGGATCACCGGCGGCAGGTTGAAGTTACCCGGGCTGAAGTGGACGTTGTGGTGGTCGGACACGAACATCGGCGAGCGCAGGTGGGCCGGGATCTCCCATCCGAAGGCATTCGACAGGAAGTTGTTCAGGTAATCCG
The DNA here is from genome assembly GCF_000735635.1 of Massilia sp. LC238. Taxonomy (NCBI): domain Bacteria; kingdom Pseudomonadati; phylum Pseudomonadota; class Betaproteobacteria; order Burkholderiales; family Oxalobacteraceae; genus Massilia; species Massilia sp. LC238. The sequence continues at coordinate 16,556 of NZ_JNNN01000052.1, forward strand.
ACCAGCCGATCGCCACCGCGCTTCCCGCCAGGCCGTATTCGAGCAGCAGGCAGGCCGCCACGATGAAGGCGGCGAACTCGCCCACGGTCGCATAGGCGAAGGAATACGAGGAACCGGCGGCGGGCACGCGGCCGGCCAGTTCGGCGTAGCACAGCGCGGTCAGGCCGGCGGTAACGGCGGCCAGCAGAAAGGACAGGATCACGGCCGGACCGGCCTTCGGCACCGCCTCGACCATCGTGAAGAAGATGCCGGTGCCGATGGTGGCGCCGACGCCGATCATGGTCAGCGGGAACAGGCCGAGCGATCGCTGGAGGCCGCCGCCGCTGCTTTCTTCGTCATGCTGACGTTCGGCTGTTTTGGTGCGGATCAGCTTTTGGCCAAGGGTCAGATTCACGGCATGTCCTTTGTATGGAAGCGTCGGCAGCGCTCCGGTCAAGCGCTCATCTAAAAGCAGCGATTATATGGGTTTTGTGTTCTCGCAATAAAATTGTTTGCGCAAAGATGCATTTACTCAGCATCTTTTGTTAGAATGCTCCTGTCCGCACCGATTGCCCATCGCGTCCGGGCCAATTTTTTGGCCTTAAACATGCATAACTGATACATCTATCAAGGAACACATCATGATCTCGAGCGCTTCCCGTCCGTACATCGACGCTTCCGTCCCCGTCCTGCGCGACCACGGCCTGGCCATCACCACCACCTTCTACCGCAGCATGTTCGAGGCCCATCCGGAGCTGAAGAACCTGTTCAACATGGGCAACCAGGCCAGCGGCGTGCAGCAGCAATCGCTGGCCTCGGCGGTGTTCGCCTACGCCGCCAACATCGGCAACGCCGCGGCGCTCGGCCCGGTGGTGAGCCGCATCGTGCACAAGCACGCCGCGGTGGGCATCCGTGCCGACCATTACCCGATCGTCGGCCATCACCTGCTCGGCGCCATCAAGACCGTGCTGGGCGACGCCGCCACCGAGCCGCTGCTCAAGGCCTGGGAAGAGGCCTACACCTCGCTGGCGCGCCTGTTGATCGATGCGGAAGCGAAGATGTACGAGGAAGCCGGCGTGCAGCCGGGCGAGACGCGCGCGATGCGCGTGACGGAAGTGGTGCGCGAGAGCGACAACGTGGTCTCCATCCGCTTCGTCCCGGCCGACGGCGGCGCCCTGCCGCCCTTCAAGGCCGGCCAGTACCTGAGCGTGGCGGTCGATTTCAGCGACGGCCGCCGCCAGCTGCGCCAGTACAGCCTGTCGGACGCGCCGGGCAAGGGCAGCCTGCGCATCTCGGTCAAGCGCGAGGATGGCGGCGCCGCACCAAGAGGTGAAGTGTCGACCTGGCTGCACGACAACGTGAACGTGGGCGACCTGCTGCACGTGATCCACCCCTTCGGCGACTTCCTGCCGGATACCGAATCGAACGAGCCCGTGGTGCTGCTCTCGGCCGGCGTCGGCATCACGCCGATGATCGCGGCGCTGAACCGCATCGCGACCGTGAACCCGGAGCGCCGCGTGATCTTCGCCCACGCCGCACGCAACGCGGCGCACCACCCGCACCAGGCGGACATCGCCGCAGCCAAGGCGCGCATGCCGCACCTGCACGTGGTGACGTTCTACGAAGAGGAAGAGGCAAGCGCCGCCCTCAAGGGCAAGATGGAACTGGCGCGCCTGCCCTCGTGGCCGCGCGGCGAGACCGATGTCTACATGTGCGGCCCGCTGCCCTTCATGCAGGCGCAGTGGAATGCCCTGCTGGCGGCAGGCGCGCCGGCGAGCCGCCTGCACCGCGAGGTGTTCGGGCCGGATCTGCTCGATAATTTGCTCTAAGCGAGGCCTTGCTTTACGTAGGGTGGGCGGGTCTCCCGCCCACGCGTTCAACTGCCGCCAGCACGGCCGCGATAGATCCGGTTGCACGTATCACCGCGTGGGGTGATCTGGTCCAGTGGACCAGATCACGAGCCGCCCACCCTACAAATATTAATCAAGCAGATGCACGTTACGGCCGGTAACGCTGCGCTGCGCCGGATGCCCATACACCCGGATCCCGCCCGAGCCGCCGCCGTGCGCCACCAGCGACTGCTTGACGGTGGCGCGAATCCCGCCCGAACCATCGGCCGCCAGGTCGGCGTCCTGCGTCGACAGCGCGGCCAGGTCCACGCTGCCCGAGCCTGCGACACGGGCATTCAGCGAACGCACCGCGCCGCCAGCCTGCAGCACGCCCGAGCCGGCCACGCTGGCGCGCACGTAGTCGCCGCGGATCTCGCCGACGTTCATGCGGCCCGAACCCGCCAGGCTCAGGTCGGCGCTGGCGCTGCGCAGCTGGCCCGCATCGAGGACGCCCGAGCCGCTCACGCGCGCATGCAGGCTGTCGACCTTGCCGGACAGGGCTACCGTCCCGGAACCGCTCTTGCGCACCTCCAGCGGCGCGCCGTTCAGGTCGCGCACGACGACCTGGCCGGAACCGCCGGCACGCACCTCGGTCAGGCGCGGCGTGGTGTAGACGATGCGCACCGGCGTCCTGCTGCGCAGCTGACGCTCGTTGGAGATCTTCAGGGTATTGCCCTGTGCCTCGGTGCGGATATAGGGCAGCAGGTTGCCGTCGGCTTCGACCAGCAGCGAAGGCGCCTGGCCGACCCGCACCTCGACCTGCATCGACCCGCTCACTTCCAGCACGCCGTGCGCCGCGACCTGGCGCTGGTCGCGCGCGGCAACGCCGTCGCCCTCGACCGCGTTGTCGCTGAACACCGTGCGCATGCGCACGTCGCCGTCGTTCGGCGACACGATGATGGCGCAGCCGCTCAGGGAAGCGACAGCCGCGGCGATGGTGGCAAGGGCGATGAGACGCATGGCGAAAATCCTCTGTGGTTGTTAACTGGTGCGACTTTAACAATCACCTCTCCTGCCCGCTTGCCCCGTGCGACAGGCTGCAAGAAACGATAGCTGAGCTGCGGCTGCGCGCCGCCAGCCGCCCCGCGTCAGCCCACGCGCATGCTGCCGAACAGTTCCTTGTATTCACGCGGCTGCGAGCGCCAGTACTGGGGCGGCGCGAACACCTGCTCGCCCAGCTGGGCCGCCGCATGCCAGGGCCAGCGCGGATCGTACAGCATGGCGCGCGCCAGGCCGATGAGGTCGGCCTGGCCCTGCTGCAGGATGCTTTCCGCATGCTGCGCCTCCGTAATCAATCCCACGCCGATGGTCGGCATGCCGGTCTCCTCCTTGATGCGCTGCGCGAACCCGACCTGGTAGCCGGGTCCCACGGGGATCTTCTGCTGCGGCGACAGACCGCCGGTCGAGACGTGGATGAAGTCGCAGCCGCGTTCTTTCAGCTCGCGGGCGAAACGCAGGCTCTGCTCGATCTCCCAGCCGCCCTCGACCCAGTCGGTGGCCGAGATGCGCACGCCCACCGCCATCTCCCGCGGAACCGCGGCGCGCACGGCGTCGAAGACCTCGAGCGGGAAGCGCATGCGGTTTTCCAGGGAGCCGCCGTAGTCGTCCTCGCGCAGGTTCGACAGCGGCGACAGGAACTGGTGCATCAGGTAGCCATGGGCCGCATGCAGCTCGATGCCGTCCAGGCCCAGCGCAGCTGCGCGGCGCGCGCTGGCGACGAAGGCTTCCTTGACGCGCACCAGGCCCTCGGCATCGAGCGCAAGGGGCGGCGCCTCGCCTTCCGCGTGCGGGATGCTTGACGGCGCAAGGGTCTGCCAGCCGCGCGGCTGTCCTGGCGCGATCTGGGCGCCGCCTTCCCATGGCACCTTGGTCGAGGCCTTGCGGCCGGCGTGGGCCAGCTGGATGGCGATCTTGATGGGGGAATGGCGGCGCATCGCACGGATCACCGGCGCCAGCGCTTCCTGGTGGGCGTCGGACCACAGGCCCAGGTCGTCCGGAGAGATGCGGCCCTCGGGCGTCACCGCCGTCGCTTCGATGATGAGCAGGCCGGCACCGGACAGCGCCAGGTTGCCCAGGTGGATGGTATGCCAGTCGGTCGGCAGGCCATCGACGGCCGAGTACTGGCACATCGGCGCGATCGCGATACGGTTCGGAAGTTGCAGGGGACCCAGGGTGACTGGGGAGAAAAGCATGCTGCTCATGAGGCCTCCGCTTGGGGCAAAGGCTTCAGTCTAGCTTGGAGGGGAAATTGGTGCTGCGACGTTGCTTGGGGAAATTGGAGGGAACAATGCCAGTGGCATTGTTCCCGCCTTCGCCGGGATGACGTGCTTACTTTGTTGGCTTTAAGACCGTCGTCCCGGCGCAGGCCGGGACCCAAGTTTGCTCGATCAGCCGATACGCGTGACCATCAGCCCCGCGCGCAAGCCAACCCGCACATCCGGATTCGGAAACACGACCAGTTCCTCGTCATGCTCCACGCGGTACACGGTCTCGCCATCGGTCGCGATCACCTCACCCTTCTTCATCGGCGTGAAGTTCCAGGTCTCGCGCCCCACCGACATGGTGAAGGCATCCGACAGCTTGATCACCTGGCGCGCCGTCGCGAACACGTGCGGCGCCGCCCTGGCCGCAAGGCCGGGCTGTCCGCGCAGCAGGCGATCCAGCGCGCTCGACGCATCGGCGAACTGCGACAGGTCGTTCTGCCCCAGCGTCCCGACCCGCCCCAGCTCCACGGTGCTGCCGGCAGCGCCATGGTGTTCCGACGAATAGTAGCTGTAGGTGCCCACCGACTTCGGGTTCATGATCACGGCGCCGATCGCCGCCTGCCCCAGCCAGTCGATGAGCGCCTTGCGCGGCGCATCGGGAATGATCTCGGGCACGATCGCGAACATCGGATAGTGCGACGGCCGGATCGCCGTGTGCAGGTCGAGGTGCCAGCGCTGCGGCCCCGCGCCCTCGAAGAAGGCGCAGGTGGCCTGGACCAGCGCATCGGCCCGCGCCGCTTCCGCGGTACCGGCCAGCGTCCCGCGATCCGCACGGAACATGCGGTTCAGGTCCGCGTCGATGAAACGCTTGCCCTGGGCGATGGCGTCGATGTTCCCGACGCACAGCATCAGGTCCACCGCCAGCTCGCGCGGGGTGCGCGACAAGGCTTCGATCAGCCAGGCCACCATCTCGATCGGCCCGGTCTCGTCGCCGTGCACGCCCACCGACACCAACACGCTCGCGCGTGCCGGGTCAGGCGTCGCCGCTTTCACCGTCAGGATGCCGGGCGCCGGCAACGCGACCGCGAAGCCGGCGCCTGAAAAGCGCTGCGCGACCGAAGCGAAGTCCGCTTCGGCCAGTGCGCGCACCGCTTCCGGCAGCGCGGAACCCAGGTTCGCGCTCATCCGCTTACGCAGCCAGACGGTCCGGGCTCGAACCTTCCGACAGCGCCCAGACGTCCAGCATGGCCTGCTCGAGCTCGACCGGCTGTGCGAAGCCGGTCAGGCCGCGCGCCTCGGTGACTTCCTTGACGGCCGCCAGCGGGTCGCCGCCCTGGCCGGCACGCTCGATCACCTGCAGCAGCAGGCGCTGCTGGGTGCGGCGCAGGGCCTGCATCGCGTAGTTGCGCAGCTGTTCCTGGGCCTTGCTCTGGGCCGGCAGCTTCAGGCCGCGCTCGAGCATGTCGATGCCGGCCTGCTGGCGCAGCGCCATGCCGACCTGCAGGAACTGGGCCAGGCTCATGCCGCCCGGACGCTGCACCGACACCGCCGCGAACAGGAAGGTAGCCAGCGACTCGATGGTCTCGACCGTCTTCCAGGCCGCGGTGAACGGCGCCGGCAGGCCGCTGTGGCCGTCGGCTTCCGAACGGGCCGGGGTCAGCGAACGCAGCTGGTCGGCCTGGCCGAACAGGGTCGACAGCTCGGCCATGCCGTCGGCGCCGGCCGGCAGCGAGAGCACGCCTTCGATCACGGCGCGCATCAGCGCACGGGTGCGCATGTCGACCGCCATCGAGACGTCACGCGGCACCTTCAGCGCATCGGCGTCGAGCGCGTCGAACACCGGCGCCAGGTGCAGCGCCGACCAGGCGCGCGCCCAGGCCTTCACCACTTCGGTCTCGTCGACGCGGTGCTCGGCCGCCAGGTCGCGCAGCATCAGCGGACCGCAGCGGTTCACCGCTTCGTTGGCCAGCACGGTCGCCAGGATGGCGTTGGCCAGCGGGTGGTTCAGCGGGTTGCGGGTGGCGACCATTTGCGCCGGGAAGTATGGGCGCAGCAGCGATTCGGCCCACGATTCCTCGACCAGCGGCAGCGCCAGCAGGGTGCGCTTGAAGCGGTTCTTCACGTTGGCGATGACCACCGCCAGTTCCGGCGTGGTCAAGCCCAGGCCGAGGGCCTTGCGGCGGGCCAGCTCGGCGTCGGTCGGCAGCTGCTCCAGCTCGCGGTTGACGGCGCCTTCCGATTCCAGGTTGGTGATCAATGCCGCGTAGCCGTCCACCACGGAGGCGGTGGCTTGCGCCTGCGCTTCGCGGGTCAGCAGGTGGGTCTGCTGTTTGTTGTCGCGCAGGACCAGGTCTTCCACCGCGCCGGTCATCTCGTTCAGGATGCGGTTGCGGTCGGCTTCCGGCAGCTCGCCGGCGTTGACTTCGGTGTCCAGCCAGATCTTGATGTTCACTTCGTGGTCCGAGCAGTCCACGCCCGCCGAGTTGTCGATCGCATCGGTGAAGATGCGGCCGCCGTTCAGGGCGAACTCGATACGGCCGGCCTGGGTCGCGCCCAGGTTGCCACCCTCGCCCACCACCTTGCAGCGCATCTCGCCGCCGTTGACGCGGATGCGGTCGTTGGCGCGGTCCTTCACCTGGGCATGGGTCTCGTTCGAGGACTTGATGTAGGTGCCGATGCCGCCGTTGTAGAACAGGTCCACCGGCGCCAGCAGGATGCGGTGCATCAGCTCTTCAGGCGACAGCGAGCTTTCCTTGATGTCGAGGACGGCACGCACTTCCGGGCTCAGCTCGATCGAGCGCGCGGTGCGCGGGAACACGCCGCCGCCCTGCGAGATCAGCGATTTATCGTAGTCTTCCCACGAGGAGCGTGGCAGCGCGAACATGCGCTGGCGTTCCTTGAACGAGACTTCGGTATCCGGGTTCGGGTCCAGGAAGATGTGGCGGTGGTCGAAGGCCGCCACCAGCTTGAGCTGGCGCGACAGCAGCACGCCGTTGCCGAACACGTCGCCCGACATATCGCCCACGCCGACCATGGTGACCGGGGTGGTGTTCATGTCGTGGCCCAGTTCGAAGAAGTGGCGCTTGACCGCTTCGAACGCGCCTTTGGCGGTGATGCCCATCTTCTTGTGGTCGTAGCCGTTCGAGCCGCCCGAGGCGAAGGCGTCGCCCAGCCAGAAGCCGCGCTTGACGGCGATGCTGTTGGCGATGTCCGAGAAGGTCGCGGTGCCCTTGTCGGCGGCCACCACCAGGTAGGGGTCGTCCTGGTCATGGCGCACGGTGTTGTCCGGCGGGACGATTTCGCCGCGCACGCGGTTGTCGGTCACTTCCAGCAGGCTGGAGATGAATTCGCGGTAGCAGGCTTCGCCCTCGGCGGCCACCACTTCACGCGGGGCGCCCTGCGGCATCTGCTTGCACACGAAACCGCCCTTCGAGCCGGCCGGCACGATGACGGCGTTCTTCACCATCTGCGCCTTCACCAGGCCCAGCACTTCGGTGCGGTAGTCTTCCATGCGGTCCGACCAGCGCAGGCCGCCGCGGGCGACCGGGCCGCCGCGCAGGTGCACGCCTTCGAAGCGGCGCGAGAACACGTAGATCTCGCGGTACGGACGCGGTTCCGGCGCCAGCGCCAGGTTGCTGGTGTCGACCTTGAAGATCATCTTCTCGCCGGCATTCTGGAAGTAGTTGGTGCGCATGGTGGCCAGGGCCAGGTCGACCAGGGCCGCCATGATTTCCTCGGTGTCGGCGTGGTTCACGGTCGACAGGCCGGCCTTCAGCGCGGCCAGCTTGGCGGTGCCGGCGGCGTGCTCGGCCTGGTCCAGCCTCGGATCGAAGCGCAGCAGGAAGGCGGTGACGAATTCCTTCACCAGGGCCGGCTGGGTGCGCAGGGTTTCGGCCATGTAGCGCACCGAGAACTTCGAGCCCAGCTGGCGCCAGTAGCTGATGTAGGCGCGCACCAGCTGCACTTCACGCAGCGACAGGCCGCCTTCGATGGTCAGGCCGTTCATGCGGCCGTCTTCGGCATCGTTGTTGAACAGCGCGGTGAACAGCTCCTCGGCCACCGGGATGATGCCCGGCTTGACCAGCTTGGCGCCGCTCTCGTCGTCGACGGCCAGGGCGGTCACGTTGTGCACGGCGCCGTCGGCGGTCTTGAAGGTCCAGGTCTGCTCGCGGTCGACCGCGATGCCGGCGTTCTGCAGGGCCGGCAGGATGCGCGACAGCGAAGGCACGACCTCGCCCGAGTACAGGCGGATCGAGGCGTCGATGCCGTTGGCGGCGTCGCCCGGCTCCACGCGCACGGCGACGCGCTGGTTCTGGCCATCGGTCCGGCCGTTCTTCAGCAGGGCCTGCAGGTCGCGGAAGGCGGTTTCGGGTGCGGTGTTGGTAACAAAAGAAACCGGCAGGTTGGCGCCGAGTTTACGCAGGCTGCTGCGCAGGCCGGCGTCGTCGATGGTGTTGGTGGCGGTGGCGAAGCGGTCATGCCAGCCGTCCAGCACTGCCAGCAGCGGCTGCTGGATGTCGGTTTCGAGGTCGAGCGGATAGCGGGCGGCGTGCGCGATCAGGTAGACGCGGGCCAGCGGGCCGTCGGCCACCAGGGTCTGGACGCGCACCTCAACGGCGCCCGAGGTCTCCTTCAGGGCCGAGGCCAGGCTGGCGGCGACGGCGGCGCTGTAGCGCTCGCGCGGCAGGTAGACCAGCACGTTCAGGTGGCGCGCATACACGTCGCGGCGCGCGAAGACCTTCGGGCGCGGCTGCTTGTACATCGACACGACCGAGGAGCACACCTGGGCCAGCCACTCCGGATCGGCTTCCAGCGCTTCGGTGCGCGGCAGCGACTCGAGGATCTCGACGAATTTCTCGGCGCGGAAGCCTTCCTGGCGCACGCCGGCGATCGACAGCACCTTGGCGACGCGGCCGCGCGCGAACGGCAGGCGCGCCAGCGGGGTCGAGGTGGCGGCGCGGGTGAACAGGCCGACGAAGCAGTGCTCGCCCAGGATCTTGCCCTGGGCGTCGGTGTTGCGCACGCCGATGAAGTCGAGCGGCTGGTCGCGGTGCAGGGTGCCCTCGACGTCGGCCTTGACGATCGACAGGGTGTCGGCGCGGCGCGACAGGGTTTCGAAGTCGCCCGGGATGTTGGCCAGGCAGGTGCCGTAGACCGGGTGGGCGGTGTCGGCAAGCACGCCGATGCGGCTCGGGATGTCGCGCTCGAGTTCGCGCGCGCCTTCCTTCACCACGTAATAGGCGTAGCCGAAGGGCTCGAAGCCTTCGTTCTTGGCCCACTCGAGGAAGGCGGCCACTTCCTGGCCTTCGGCGCTGCCGGCCTGCGCGGCTGCGGCGGCCACCGCGGTCATGCGGTCGGCCATCTTGACCGCGTCGCGGTGCACGGTGGCGGCATCGTTGGCCACCATGCGGATGCGCGCGGTCAGGGAATCCAGTTCGGAGAATTCGAGCTCGTCGCTCATCAGGATCAGGACGATCGATTCCAGCGGCGCGCCGGCTTCGCCGACGGCGCTCGCCTGGCCATTCGCGTCACGGCGCACCGGCAGCACGGCATTCATCACGCCGCTGGCGGTCTGGCGCTCCTTGCGCAGGGCCATGACGAAGGAGTCGACCAGGTAAGGCATGTCGTCGTTCAGGATCAGCAGGGCAGTCGCCATGCCGCCACGGCCGTCGGAATAGCGCATCGTGGCGATCTGGCAGCCGGGGCCGCTACGCTGGGCCAGCTGCGAGAATCCTTCCCACAGCACCGGGGCCAGGCTTTCGGGCGCGGTGCCGGCCAGGTCTTCGTCGTCGAGCGATCCGAGCCAGGCGCTGATGAGCGCTCCTACCTGCGCATTGGCGCCGGCGGCGGACTGGTTCGCGTTGACCAGGTTGAGCGTCTGGCTGCGCAAATCTTGAGGCATGTCTTTCATGTTACTTCTCCAAAGTTTGTGTGCCCGGGTGCGCTCTTGCTTGTGGCTTCGCGCCCCCCTGGCTTTATATGGACGGGGGTGTCCCGTCCGAATCCGTTATTAGAACATGGCCACCGGGCCTTACGACAGGTCGTACAGGCCCGGCAGGCCGAGGATGCGTTCCAGTTCCTCGAGCGCGGTGTTGCATTCGATCGCCAGCTGCGGGTCGGCCAGGTCCTTCGGCTCGACCCGGTCGCGGTAGTGCTTCTCGACCCAGGACGTCAGGAGCCCGTACAGGGTCTCGGTCATGACGACGCCGCCGTGCATGGCCTGCGCCTCGTCCTCGGTGAGGGCCACGCGCAGGCGCAGGCAGGCCGGTCCGCCGCCGTTGCGCATGCTCTGGCGCAGGTCGAATTCCAGCAGCTCGTCGATCGGGCCGCCGCTCGCGACCATCTCGGTGAGGTAACGCGCCACCGCTTCGTTCTCGCGGCATTCGTGCGGCACGACCAGGGCCATGCGGCCATCCTGTTTGGTGAGCAGCTGGCTGTTGAACAGGTAGCTGGCCACCGCGTCGGCCACCGGCACCTGGCTGCTTGAGACCCGCACCGGCACCAGGTCGGTGTCGACGCTGCCCAGGGCGCCGCGCAGCGCGTCCAGGGTAGCGGCTTCGTCGAAGAAGGCCTGCTCGTGGTAGAACAGCACGTTGCCGTTGCCGACCGCGATCACGTCGTTGTGGAACACGCCCTGGTCGATCACGTCCGGGTTCTGCGAGGCGAATACGGTGCGCGCCGGGTCCAGTCCGTGCAGGCGGGCGACTGCCTGCGAGGCTTCCAGGGTCTGGCGTGCCGGGTATTTCTTGGGCGCCGGAGCGGCAGGGTCGAATTCGGCGCGGCCGTAGACGAAGAACTCCACTCCGGCCGCGCCATGTGCGGCGGCGAAACGGGTATGGTTGGCGGCGCCTTCGTCGCCGAAGGCTGGGACCGGCGGCAGCGCATCGTGCACCACGAAGCGGCTCGAATCCCCAAAAATGGCGCGCAGGGTGCGCGTGGCCTGCAGGTATTCTTCCGAGCGGTGCAGCTTGTTGTTCAGGTTCGCCGGGGTGAAGTGCACGCGGCCGTCCGCGGTGTCGCTTGATGGGCTGACGGTGGCGGCATTGGCGGTCCACATCGGCGCGGCCGAGTAGGCGCAGGCCAGGATCACCGGCGCTTCGCGCCACGCGCGCGCCAGCACGTCGGCGTCGGTGCCGGAAAAGCCGATGCGGCGCAGCAGGCGGAAGTTCGGGCGCGCCTGCGGCGGCATCACCGCCTGGGCGAAGCCGCGCGCGGCCAGCTCGCGCATCTTGGCCAGGCCCTGCAGGGCGGCCTGGCGCGGGTTCGAGGCGCTACGCACGTTGCTGAACGAAGCCACGTTGCCGAACGAGAGGCCGGCGTAGTTGTGGGACGGCCCAACCAGGCCGTCGAAGTTGTATTCGCGAGCGATACGCATAGTCTTAGAAAGTCAGGCCGGGCGACAGCTTGGCCGGCATCTCGAGTTCCGCCGTCTCGATCGAGGCGACCGGGTAGGCGCAGTAATCGGCGGCATAGTAGGCGCTCGGGCGATGGTTGCCCGACTTGCCGACGCCGCCGAACGGGGCCGAGCTGGCCGCGCCGGTGGTCGGACGGTTCCAGTTGACGATGCCGGCACGTGCGCGCACCGAGAAGCGCTTCCACAGTTCTTCCGATGGCGACAGCAGGGCCGCGGCCAGGCCATACTCCGTGGCGTTGGCCACGCGCAGGGCCTCGTCGAAGTCCTTCACGCGGATCACCTGCAGCAGCGGGCCGAACCACTCTTCGTCCGGGATGCCTTGCGCGTCGGTGGTGTCGACGATGCCGGCGGTGACGAAACCGGCGTTCGGGTCGAGCTGTTTCATCTGCAGCAGCACCTTGCCGCCTTTCGCGGCCATATCGGCCTGCGCCTCGACCAGGCGGGCAGCGACGGCGCTGGATACCACCGGGCCCATGAAGGGCTGCGGGTCGGCGTTGGACGGCCCCACCTGCAGGGTCGATGCGATTTTTACCAAACGGTCAAGAAATGCCTGGGCTTGCGGCGTGTCCTGGATGACCAGGCGGCGCGCGCAGGTGCAGCGCTGGCCGGCCGAGATGAAGGCCGACATCACGGTGTGGTGCACGGCCGCGTCCAAGGCTTTGGGATCTTCCGGAATGTCCCACACCACCAGCGGATTGTTGCCGCCCATCTCCAGCGCCAGCATCTTGCCGGGCTTGCCGCCGAATTGCTTGTGCAGGGCGATGCCGGTCTGGCTGCTGCCGGTGAACAGGATGCCGTCGATGTCGGCATGCTGGCCCAGCGCCACGCCGGTGTCGCGGCCGCCGTTGACCAGGTTGAGCACGCCCTTCGGCAGGCCGGCCTGCTCCCACAGCTGCACGGTCTTCACCGCGGTGCGCGGCGCGTATTCGCTCGGCTTGAACACCACGGTGTTCCCGGCGATCAGGGCCGGCACGATGTGGCCGTTCGGCAGGTGGCCCGGGAAGTTGTACGGGCCATAGACCGCGAACACGCCGTGCGGGCGATGGCGCAGCACGGCATTGCCGTCGGCGACCTTGGCAGCCGTTTCGCCGGTGCGCGCGCCATGGGACTGGACCGAGATGTCGATCTTGTTGGCCATGGTCGTGACTTCGGTGCGCGCTTCCCACAGCGGCTTGCCCACTTCCTCGGCGATGATCGCGGCCAGCTCTTCCGCATGCTCCTTGAGCAGGTCGCGGAAGCGCGTGCAGACAGCGATGCGCTCTTCGAGCGGGGTGAGCGCCCAGGCTTCGAATGCCTTGCGTGCCGCTGCGGCCGCCTGCGCCACATCCTCGGCGCTGGAGGCATTGCTGGTCCAGGTCTGCTTGCCGGTCGACGGGTCGACGGTCGCCAGCTCGGGGCCACTGCCGGCGAGCCATTCGCCGCCGATGTAATTCGAGAGATTAGGCATTCGCGTTCTTCCTTGTGTTGAGGGGCAGCGTGCGGACTTCTTCGCCGGCCTGCACGTGCAGCTGCGACATCTCCTGCGCCGACAGCGCGATGCGGGCGGCACCCGGCACGCCGCGGGTCAGGATCATGCGGAAATCGGTGAGCCTGGTGTTCGACACCAGCAGATGTTCGGTTTCTTCCTCGTGGACGCCTTCGACCGCCTCCGCCAGCACGCTGTCGCGCACCGCGCGCAGCTCGGACACGCGGCCCTGCAGCACCGGACCGGCATCAAAAATGTCGACGTAGCCTTCGTAGTGCATGCCCTCGTTCTCCAGGAGCTTGCGCGCCGGCTGGGTCGAGGTATGGACCTTGCCGATGACGTCGCGCGCCGAATCCGGCAGGTAGTCCACGTAGAGCGGCTGGCGCGGCATCAGCTCGGCGATGAAGGACTTCTTGCCGAGCGCGGTCAGGCCGTCGACGTGGTCGAAGTCCATCTTGAAGAAATGACGGCCCAGGCCCTCGTAGAAGGGCGATACGCCGTTCTCGTCCTGGTAGCCGCGCATCTCGGCGATGATCTTCTCGGTAAACAGCTGCTGGAACTGGGCGATGAACAGGAAGCGGCTTTTCGACAGCCACTTGCCGTTGAAGCCGGCGCGGTACTGGGGCAGCAGGAACAGCGAGCACAGCTCGGACGAGCCGGTCAGGTCGTTCGACAGGTACAGGGTCTCCATCCGCGTGAACACGTTCAGTTCGCGGCTGCAGTGCACCAGGGTGCCGATGCGGTAGTTATAGAAAGGTTCGGTGAGGCCGACCGCGCCCTTGATCGCGCACACGCCGGCGATGCTGCCATCCTCGGTATGCTCGAGCACGAACATGTAGTCGCGCTTTTCGGGCGGGATGCTTTCGTTGAACGAGGCCACCGCGGTCGCGACGCGGTCGCCCAGCATCTTGCGATCGGGTTTCAGCGTGGTCATGCCGCTGCCGGCCTGGCGCGCCATTTCAATCAGGGCGTCCAGGTCGTCGGTTTTCACTGCACGGATTACGAGCATCAATTCCCCTCTCAGATGCGCACGCAGGTGACGCTGTCGCCGGGCGACACGCCGAGCGCCTGCTGGGCGTCGCGCGACAGGCAGACCACCTGGCTGGATTCGGCCGGCGGGCAGGCGGTGATGACGGCGCGGAAGTTCTGTTCGCTGCTGGCCACCGCGTAGGTCACCAGTTCGTCGTGCCCGTTCGCGCTGCCGGCCGCGCGACCGGCGCTCTCGACCTGGCGCACTTGCGAAGCGCAGAAGGAGCGCAGCGCGTTCCGGTGGGCCTGCAGGATCGGGCCGCCGTCGAAGATGTCGATGTACTCGTCGGCCTCGAAGCCTTCCTGCGTGAGCAGCTGGAAGGCCAGCTGGCCGCTCGGGTGGATCTGGCCGAGGGCGGCCTGGGCGTCGCCCGGCAGCAGCGGCACGTAGACCGGATAGTGCGGCATCAGCTCGACGATCAGGGTGCGGTTGCGGGCGCCGTCGATGACGCGCTCGGCCTCGAGGAAGTCCATCTTGAAGAACTTGCGGCCCAGCGCGTTCCAGAACGGCGACTGGCCCTCGGCGTCGGTGACGCCGGCCAGCGGCACGAAGAAGCGGTCGCCGAAGCGGTGCGGCGCCAGCACGGCGTACAGCAGGCGTGCGCGCGACAGCAGCGCGGCCTCGAAGCCGGCGCTGTCGCGGTTGCGGATGTAAAACCCTGAGAGGTGCGAGTAGGCCGTCAGTTCCGAGCACAGGGTCAGCGCGTGCACGCTGTGGCTGATGTTCAGGTCGCGCGAGACCTGCTGGATCACGTCGTTGCGGAACGCGAAATAGGTGCCGTTCGAACCGGCCGAGGCGTGGATCGACGCGGTGCCGACCACGTCGCGCGTGCGCAGGTCTTCCAGCACGAACTGGTAGGACTCCTCGCTCGGGATGTCGACGTGCGCGGCGAACGAGGCGATGGAGCGCTCGACCGCCGCGACGATGGCTTCGCGCGTGCGCGGCAGCGTGTGCACGCCGGGGATCGTGACCCCAGCCATGGCCTCGAGGGCCCCGATATCCGCGCGTTCAACCGGTCGGACTACAAACATGCGAACTCCTGGAAGAGATCAAACAGCGAAGCCGGCGCACCCCAAAAAGCGCGCCGGCCGGATGCCTGCCGTGGATCAGCCTGCGATGAATGCCTCGACCGCTTCGCGCATGATGCGGTCGGCTTCCGCGATCTGCTCGTCCGACACCACCAGGGCCGGCGCCAGGCGCACCACGTCCGGGCCCGCGATCAGGAGCATCAGGCCCATTTTTTCGCAGATCTTGGTGTAGTCCTTGGAGCGGCCCTTGTAGTCCGCGCCCATCGGCAGGCCGATCAGGAGACCCAGGCCGCGCGGCTTGCCGAACACCTGCGGGTAGTCGGCGGCCAGCTTCTCCAGGTTGGCGAAGATCTTGCTGCTGGCTTCACGCACGCGCGCCAGGAAGCTCGGGGTGTTGATGGTCTCGACGACCTTCAGGCCGACGGTGCCGGCCAGCGGGTTGCCGCCGTAGGTGGTGCCGTGCGAACCGACGTTGAGGTGCATGCCGATTTCCTCGGTGGTGATCATGGCGCCGATCGGGTAGCCGTTGCCCAGGGCCTTGGCCGAGGTCAGGATGTCCGGGGTGACGCCGGTGTCCATGTAGGCATAGAAGGCGCCGGTGCGGCCGACGCCCGACTGCACTTCGTCGAACACCAGCAGCGCGCCGGTCTGGTCGCACAGCTCGCGCAGGGCCTTGAGGTAGGCGTGGTCGCCCGGGATCACGCCGCCCTCGCCCTGGATCGGCTCGACGATCACGGCGGCGACGTCGTCGGTGATGGCGGCGCGCGCGGCCTCGATGTCGTTGTACGGGATGTGGCTCAGTTCCGGCGGCAGCGGCTCGAAGCCTTCGGTGTACTTCGGCTGGCCGCCCACCGAGACGGTGAACAGGGTGCGGCCATGGAAGGACGACAGGCAGGAGACGATGCGCGACTTGTGCGGGCCGAACTTGGTGTGCGCGTACTTGCGGGCCAGCTTCAGCGCCGCTTCGTTGGCTTCGGCGCCCGAGTTGCAGAAGAAGGCGCGGTCGGCGAAGGTGGCTTCGGTCAGGGCGCGGCCCAGGCGCAGCACCGGCTCGTTGGTGTAGCCGTTACCCAGGTGCCAGACGGTATTGAGCTGCTCGGTCACGGCCGCGACCAGTTCCGGGTTGCAGTGGCCCAGGCTCGAGACGGCGATGCCCGAGGTGAAGTCCAGGTAACGCTTGCCTTCCTGGTCCCACACGTCCAGGCCCTTCGCGCGCACCGGCACCATGGCGGCCGGGGCGTAGGTCGGGAGGAGGACTTCGTCGAAGGTCTGCCGGGTGACAGGCCGCGTGGTGACACCGGAGTCAAGGTTTGCGTTCATGGCTGCTTCCTCATGGATGATCGTTGTACGCGGACCGATTGCCGCGCAGGTTCAAGCCATTATAGAAAGCCACCCTGACAAGTTCTTGCAGAAGTGCGACAGGGATTTTCGTTTTTGGTCGGAGAAATATTGCGGAAGTGACAAGACGATTTACCGTGAGCCACCAGCTCGTCGTACCGGCGCAGGCCGGTACCCAAGTTTGTTCACTACTGCCCCAGCTTCCTCTGCCGCTCCTCCCGCGGCGTATTCCCGAACAGCGCCCCGAAAGCCGTCGAAAAGTGCGAGCCCGACGAGAACCCGCACATCAGCCCCACCTGCACGATCGAGTAATTGGTTTCCAACAGCAGCTTGCGCGCCCGCTGCAGGCGCAGCTCGAGGTAGTAGCGCGAGGGCAGGCTGCCGAGGTATTGCTTGAACAGGCGCTCCAGCTGGCGCCGCGAGATGCCGGCCAGTTGCGCGATCTCGTCGGTGGACAGGGGTTCTTCGATGTTGGCCTCCATCAAGGCCACCGCCTCGGTCAGCTTCGGCTGCAGGGTGCCGAAACGGGCCTGCAGGGCCACCCGCTGGCGCTCGTCCTTGCCGCGCACCCGGTCCACGCACAGGATTTCCTTCACCTGGGCCTGCACGCCCGCGCCGAACAGCATCTCGACCAGGGTCAGGGCGAAATCGATGCTGGCCGCGCCGCCGCAGCAGGTCAGGCGGTTGCGGTCGAACTCGTACAGGTTGGGAGTGAACAGGGCCTGCTCGGCCAGCGCATTGGTGTCGGGGTAGAGCGCCCAGGGCAAGGCGGTGCGCACGCCGTGCAGGGCGCCGGCATCGGCCAGCCACAGCACGCCGGCCCCCACCCCGCCCCAGAACGGCGCCGCGCGGCAGCGGTCGACCAGGGCGCGGCAGTTGGCCGGCCTCAGGGCGGCCTCGGCCTCGTCGGCCACCAGCAGCACCAGGTGCCAGTGGCGCTGCGAGTCGCTGAACTTGTCGGGACTGCGCACGTCGACGTGCAGCAGCTCGGGGCCGAGCAGCTTGGCGGCCAGGCGCAGCGGCTGGACCAGGCCGGACCAGGTCAGCATGTCCGGCTCGCCGGCGTTCACCAGCAGCACGCGCAACGGACGTTCCTGTGCCAGGAGGGACAGGTCAGAAGGCTGCATCGGAACGGACGGGCGGTGTCATCAAGGGATAATGATACCGGAGATACCTCGACTGGGAGCAAGTGCCGTGGTCGGGCCCGTTCGATGCCGTTCCGGAAAAACGCCTGCGGCCAGCTATAATCCTGCCCATGGGGGAACGATATTTAAAGAGCGTCCGGCTGCTGGCCGAGTGCATGCAAGGCTTCGAGCGTTTTTCCGGCGAATCGGTGCGCCAGCACGGGTTGACGCACGCGCAGTTCGATATCATTGCCACGCTGGGCAACACGCCCGGCATGAGCTACAAGGAACTCGGTGAGCGCACCCTGATCACCAAGGGCACCCTCACCGGCGTGATCGAACGGCTGGAACAGAAAGGCCTGGTGCTGCGCGAACGCAGCAGCGACGACAAGCGCTCCTTCTTCGTGCGCCTCACGCCTGCCGGCGACGGCATATTCCGCGATGTATTCCCAAGGGTAATCGCGCACGGCAAGCAGCTGTTTTCAAGCTATGGCGAAGCCGACTTCGACGCCCTGGAAAACGTCCTGCGCAAGCTGCGCGACCAGATCGCCGCCGGCAGTCTTCCTCCCCAACCACCACAAGCAAAGGAATTGCCTTGAAAACATCCCTGATCGAAGGCAAGAAGCCTGCCCATTTCGACAAGCACATCATCGGTAACATCCTGCTGGATGTCGCTCCCCTGGAAGAAGTCAAGCAGGAAGCCATGCTGATCGGCGTGCGCAACGAAGCCGGCGAGATCTACCGCCTCATCGGCGCAACCAAGCTCAACAGCTTCATGAATGCGAGTGAAGAACTGCTCGACATGGGTCTGGTCGATGAGCTGGAAGACCGTGAAGAACAGAAGGAAGGCTGCGACGCCATCTTCAGTGAACCTTGATGCAAATCAAACACTAGAATAGTTCCACAAGGAAAGTTTTCCCAGCTGAATGGGGCGATGGGGGTATAATTTTTTGATGGACCGACTCTCCGCCCTCAAGAGCATCGCCGCCCAGGCCAGCCGTGGCGAACTCAGCTTTCCCACCAACGTCGATGCGACGCTCAAGCTGCAGCGCGCGCTGAACGAGCCCGACTGCCATACCGACATGGCGGCGCGCCTGGTGCAGGCCGAACCCCTGCTCGCCGCGCGCACCGTGGCGATCGCCAACTCGGTGGCCTATAACCGGGCCGGCCATGACGTCACCAATGTCCGCGCGGCCGTGCAGCGCGTGGGCTTCCGTACCCTGGGCGCACTGGCCGCCTCGGTCATCGTGCGCCAGCTGGCCAGCGAAATCGTCGATCCCGGCCTGCGCGCCAAGGCCGACGCCCTGTGGATCCATTCGGCCCACGTGGCCGCGCTGGCGCAGGTGATCGCGCGCCGCGTCTCCTTCGTCGATTCGGAAACCGCGATGTTCGCCGGCATCGTGCACGAGGTGGGCGGCTTCTACCTGCTCTCGCGCGCGGGCGAATTCCCCGGCCTGCTCGACGATTCCACCGGCGACAGCGCCGCGGAGTGGATCGAGCATGGCGAAGTGGCGATCGGCCGCGGCGTGCTGCTCAAGCTCGGCGTGCCGGTACCGGTGATGGGCGCCATCGAGGCGCTGTGGAACGGCATGCGCGCGCTGCCGCCGGAAACCCTGGGCGACACCCTGCTGCTGGCCAAGGACCTGGCCCCCTTCCCCTCCCCGCTGCACATGCGTCCGGGCGCGACCACGCTCGACTCGGCCTCCACCATCGATTTCACCATCGGCGAAGGCACCCTGGCCCAGGTGCTTGCCGAATCGGCCGACGAAGTCAAGAGCCTGACCGCGGCCCTGCTGTAAGCCGGCCGCGCCAACACTTCCCTGCCGTGCACGGCTGCCGATACCGATACGGGTATCGGCAGCCGCATTAATCTCATTAGTAAAAAGGCAAAGACTTCTTCAATCTTGCATGCGCCGGCATCACGCTACATAACGATCACGGAGACATGCATGAAGAACACCCTTTCGCTATGGGGGCTGGGGGCGCTATTGGCCTCGTCCCTGCTCGCCACGGATGCCGCCGCCCAGGCCGGATTCACCCCGATCACCTTCAAGAACGCTGCCGTCCACGATCCGTCGATCGTGAAGTCGGGCGACACCTGGTACGTCTTCGGTTCCCACCTCGCTGCCGCCAAGTCCACCGACCTGATGAACTGGCAGCAGATCGCCAGCGGCGTCAGCGCCACCAATCCCCTGTTCCTGAACGGCACGGCGAACGTGTTCACCGAGCTGGCGGAAACCTTCAGCTGGGCGCAATCGGATACCTTGTGGGCGGCGGACGTCAGGCAGCTGGCGGACGGCAGGTTCTACATGTACTACAACGCCTGCAAGGGCGACTCGCCCCGCTCCGCCCTCGGCATTGCCGTGGCCGACCGCATCGAAGGCCCCTATGTCGACAAGGGCATCATCCTGCGCTCCGGCATGTGGGGGCAGGCCAGCCATGACGGCAGCATCTATGACGCGATGAAACACCCGAATGCCGTCGATCCCCACGTGTTCACGGACAATGCGGGCCGGCTGTGGATGATCTACGGCTCGTATTCGGGCGGCATCTTCATCATGCAGATGAACCCGACCAACGGCATGCCCCTGCCGGGCCAGGGCTACGGCAAGCGCCTGATGGGCGGCAACCACAGCCGTATCGAGGGCGCCTTCGTGATGTACAGCCCGGCCACCTCCTACTACTACATGTTCACCTCGTTCGGCGGCCTGGACGCCAATGGCGGCTACAACATGCGCGTGGCGCGCTCGCTCAAGCCCGACGGGCCCTACCTGGACGCCCAAGGCAATGACATGGCCAATGTCCGCTCCGACCCGAGCAAGCCCCTGTTCGACGACGCCTCGATCGCGCCCTACGGCGTCAAGCTGATGGGGAACTTCCTGTTCGAGCGCAAGCTGGGCGAGCCGGGCACCGGCATCGGCACCGGCTACGTGTCGCCCGGCCACAACTCGGCCTACTACGATGCCGCGACCGGCAGGCATTTCCTGGTCTTCCATGCGCGCTTTCCGGAGCGCGGCGAGCAGCACGAAGTCCGCGTCCACCAGATGTTCATGAACGCCGACGGCTGGCCGGTCGTCGCGCCCTACCGCTACGCCAAGGAGAATGCGACGGCGGTGCGGCGCGAGTTCGTGATCGGCGACTACCTGCTGGTCAACCACGGCAAGGACATCTCCGCCACCGTCAAGAAGTCGCAGTCGGTCACGCTGGGCAGCGACGGCGCCGTGAGCGGCGCGGTGACGGGGACCTGGCTGCTCTCCGGCGCGAATGGCGTCGAGCTGCGCCTGGCCGACTCGCCTTCGCCGTACAAGGGCATCTTCCTGAGCCAGTGGGACGAGACCTCGAAAAGCTATGTCATGACCCTGTCGGCCCTGTCGCGCGAAGGGGTCGCGGTGTTCGGCAGCCGCCTGCTTCCGCGTACCGATGCGCAGGTGGTGAATGCCATCTACGCCGAGCTCAGCCTGGGCAATACGGCGGCCGTGAGCGCCAACCTGAACCTGCCGACCACGGCGACGCGCGGCGCGACCATCGCCTGGAGCTCATCGCATCCGGCCGTCGTGAGCAACAGCGGCGTCGTCACCCCAGGCGCCAGCGACCTCACCGTGACCCTGACTGCCCGCATCGGCAAAGGCTCAGCCAGCGCCACCAAGCTATTTACGGTCACGGTGCGCAAGGCCGGCGGCCTGCTGGCGCATTACGCCTTCGACGGCAACCTGGCCGACACCAATGGCGCCGCGGCGCCCGGCGCCGTGGTCGGCGCCAGGCTCGACCTCGCCGGCGGCAGCATCGGCTATGAAGCAGGTGTAAGGGGCCAGGCCGCCGTCTTCAACGGCGCCAGCGGCATCCGCCTGCCGAACGGCCTGATCTCGACCAATACCTACACGGTCGCGCTCTGGCTCAAGCCGGCGCAACTGACGGCCTTGAGCACCACCTTCTTCGGCGCCCGGACCGCCGACGCCTGGATCAGCTTCCTGCCGATGGGGCATGGCTTTGTGAACGGCGCCTCCATGTTGTGGTCGGGGACGGCCTGGTACGACGCCGGACTGGGCATGAACCTGCCGGTCGGCCGCTGGTCGCATGTGGCCTTCAGCGTCAGGAACGGCGCGGTCAATGTCTACGTTGATGGCGTGAAGCGCTTCAGCGGCAGCAACTTCCCCAACGTGTTCACCACCACGAGCGGCGTGTTCGCACTGGGCGTGAACTGGTGGGACGCGCCCTACAAGGGCGCGATGGACGAGCTGCGCATCTATGGCGCGGCCCTGAGCGATGCCGATATCGCGGCCCTGGCCCGCTGATCACCCAAGCATAAGGAATACGAGCATGAAACACACCATTTTCTCCCTGCTGCTCCTGCTGGCCTCGGCCGGCGCCTGCGCCGGCGTGATCGGCTTCGATGACCTGGCGGGCGATGAAAGCGCGCCGATCGCCAACGGCTACCAGGGTTTCGACTGGGACAACCTGGGCGCGATCCGGGCCGACGCCTATCCCGGCAGCGGCTACGCCGCCGGCACGGTTTCGTTCGGGAATACCGCCTTCAACCGCGACGGCGGCATCGCGGCGGTGTCGAAGGCAGGCGGATTCGACTTCGTCGGCGCCTTTTTCACTTCCGCCTGGCTCGAGCAGGAACTTGCCTTCGACGGCTGGCGCGATGGGCGGCTGGTCCATTCCACCGCCGTGTCCTATGTGATCGATACGGCCACGCCCTTGTGGATCGGGCTCGGATGGAAGGACATCGATACGCTTGTCATCTACAACAGCAGCGGCACGCAATGGGCCATGGATGACTTCACGGTGCCGGAACCGGCTTCGCTCGCCCTGTTCGGCACGGCCCTGGCCGGCCTGGCGATGGCGCGCAGGCGCAGGGTCAAGGCTTGAACGAAAACCGGCGCAAGGGTGTTATTAAGCAGTTGGCCCAACGTCGCCGCCCAGGGCGACTAAATAGGCTGATTTGCCGCGTTGCGGCGCAAAATCAGCGTTGTCAATTCGCTGTACTTGGGTATCGTCATTTTTATGGATACCCGACTTGGCCTTCCGCACCCCTCCCGAAATCAAATGGCTGCTCGTCGAGCGGGCTACTCTCATGGGCGACATTGTCCAGCTGGAACGGCGTCAGGCGCTGTTGGCGGCAGAACTTGCGCAGCTTCGTGTCACGCGAGAAGCCCTGGACCATACGATAGCAGTGCTGGAATCCCGTGCGAGAGCCGATGCTGGTGGCACGGTGCGGCGGCATGCACCGGCGTATGGGAGCCGCGGCGCGTTGAAACACTTCCTCGTCTCGACCGTTTCGGCCTCGACAGCCGAATTCACGCTGCAAGCGCTCACGAGCCAGGCGGAGGAACACTTTCAGCTCAAATTTGCTACCCAAGAAGAGCGCACCCAGTTCATGCGCAACAGCTTGAGACCTCAGCTTCAGCGGTTGCGACGAGAGGGGATGCTGGAGGTGTTTTCAGCCGGCCAAAATCAGTCCTCCACATGGCGTTTGCGGCCGAGGGTACCCACATTCGCCGACCTAGCACGTCTCGCCGGTCTCCCGGCCTCAAAGGCGCATGATGTCGACCAAGACGAGGCCGGACATCAAATGGCTCATCAACGAGACGGCTATGCTGAAGGGCGAACTTGAGCGCATCGACCTGGAACTAGCCCGACTATCTGCGCTTCGGGAATCAGTTGAGCGCGCGCGTGCGGCTTGTCAGCATACGCTGGACTATCAAGCCGGCCGCCAGGTGCGTGGATTGCCGACGGTTCGCGCGCACCGCCATTATGGACGCTACGGCGGCCTCAAGGAGTTCATGCTTGATACGCTAAGGGAGGCGTCACCAGCGCAATTCACCACCTCCGAATTAGCGGAGAAGGCATTGGTGCACTTCAAGCTGACGATGTCCTGCCCGGAGGAGCTTTACGATTTTAAAGTGAATACGGTCGGCCGCGGGCTGCGCTGGCTGCAGTCGCTTGGCCTCATTGAGCGCCTGACGACGAAACGTCGAGTAGCGGGAGCGCTCGGAACGTGGCGCTGGCAGGCGCCCATAACGACGTTTGCCGAGCTGGAGCAGCAATGGCGTTGACGATGACCCGCACGCGAACGCAGACCGCACTCACGCGCCTCGCAAAGCTATTGGCTAACCTGAACGGGGAGTTAGCCTTCCTTGACGAATTGATGGCAACCAGCTGCGAGGCTGCAGATGAATTGGCAGGCCGCCGAGATGAGCTCCTTCGGCACCGGAATGCAGTGCAGGTCACAGTAATCCAGTTCGATGATGCGATTGACGTAGAACAGATAGGCCAGGCAGTCGAGTGGGCGCGCGTTTATGGTGGCCGCCAGTCCCGCTCGCTGGTCCGCCGGTACCGGGCAGCGCACCTGCATCGGGAGTCGGTGGAGTGAGCACTGATGGCGCGCTAACTTGCCCACAGGTGTGTAGCTGTAACAGAAACAGCAGTCGCTATCGACAGCCATACCGAAACGACCATAATCTGCGGCGCTTGGGCCGCGACCTGGGTTGCCTGAAGAGTGGCCGCGCGGTCTTCCTCATCTACAGCCTCCATCGCGCCCAACACAATCAGTACTGCTGAAATTACTATGATTGCGATATGCCAAGCTATCGCAGTCCAGGCAATCATGCGACCAATGGAAATGTCCGCACCCTTCAATGTGCCCATGTAAACGGCAGCCTCGTACGACGCAGCCGCACACATGGCAATCACCGTCCAGAAGAGCTGCCCCTCCCGAACAGTGATCTTGCCCCGCTTTTCCCGGACACAGCCTGATGCTTAGTTAGCGTCAGTTTCCAGAGCCTGACGGCGTCGCTCTTTCCTAAACATCCGCGGCGATTTGTAGCCGAGCGCTGAATGCGGATGCAC